>JAFNAH010000609.1 GCA_017860075.1 Acidobacteriota bacterium
ACCTTCTGCGACAGCGCCCAGGCGCTCAAGGTCGCCGTCGGCATGGCTCGCTGGGCGAAACAGAGGACGGCACGACTCGATGAGGCCCAGATGCAGAAGATGCTCGACGTGGAATTCGGCGGGATGAATGAAGCGCTCCGCAACCTGTACGCTGTCACCGGTGAGGCGGACCTGCTCACCCTGGCGCGCCGCTTCGACCACAAGGCGGTGCTCGATCCCCTGGCGCACCACCAGGACAGGTTGAAGGGACTGCACGTCAATACCCAGATTCCGAAGGTTGTCGGAGCGGCCCGCGGTTACGAATTGACAGGTGAGCCCTACTTCTACGACATAGCGACCTACTTCTGGAACGAGGTGACTGGGGCGCGATGCTACGCCACCGGCGGCACGAGCAACGACGAGCATTGGCGCACGGAACCCTATCAGCTGGCTTCGGAGCTCGGCAAAGAGAGCCACGAAACCTGCTGCACCTACAACATGCTCAAGCTCACGCGGCACCTTTTCACGTGGCAGCCCGAGCCTGCATACGGCGACTACTACGAGCGGGCCCTTCTTAACGGCATCCTGGCAACTCAGGATCCGGGTAACGGCATGATGATGTACTACGTTCCCATGGCGCCTGGCTTTTACAAAACCTTCATGACTCCGGAGGACTCCTTCTGGTGTTGCACCGGTACAGGCATGGAGAATCACGCGAAGTACGGCGACAGCATCTACTTCCATGACGAAGGTTCGTTCTTCGTGAACCTGTTCATTGCCTCGGAACTGGACTGGAGTGAAAGAGGAATTCGCATCCGGCAGGAGACCCGGTTCCCCGAGGAAACAAAAACCACGCTGGTCGTCAGGTCGATGAAGCCTGTGGAACTCACGCTGCGAGTCCGCATTCCGGCATGGATCGGGGACGGCGCACAGGCAGCGGTGAACGGCAGGAAGCTGGATGTTTTTTCGAGCCCTTCAAGCTACCTGTCCGTAACGCGGACCTGGCGTGACGGAGACACGCTGACCGTTGACCTGCCCATGAAGTTGCATCTGGACCGTCTGCCGGACGATCCCGACACCGTGGCCATCATGTTCGGGCCGCTTGTTCTTGCCGGCGACCTGGGCTCAGAGGGGCTTAACGCCGACACCATCTACGGGCCGATGGGGCCGTCAGGAGAACCTTCGCCGGTGCCTCAGCTATCAGGCGACCGCTCCCGACTGGATTCCTGGATCAAACCGGTCGCCGGCAAGAACCTGACCTTTCGCACAGCAGGAGCGGGCAGGCCAAACGACGTCACTCTTGTCCCCTTTTACAGGCTCTTCGGCCGCCGCTACGCGGTGTACTGGAAGATGGTCAGGTAGGTAACCGTCAGTCACAGGCCGTGAGATTTCGACATCTCTTCGACTGTGGTGTGCGTTCTCGCCGCCGAAGCTGTCCTGAAGATCTATGAAACGGGCCTTCAGCCCTTGGTCCCAGCTGCTACACGCAAAACCGGGGCTTCGCCCCGGCCTGGTATGAGAAAGCGCTTTCAGCGCTCTGCACGCCAACTTGAATACGGTTCCCAGGGCCGAAGGCCCGCCCCACATCAGACATAATGGAGTGACCGGTTTCCATCGCGTAGTATGCGTGGGTTGTTACTCGTTGAATAACAGAGCCACATACGGGAGGAAACCGGTCATGAAGGAGACTCAGCAGCAGTGGCTTCCGGAGGTTTCTCTGCTTCGTCCTCGGCTTTGATCTTTTCGATCTCGGCCTTCTTCCCGGCAATTTCGCCTTCGGCCTTCGCGACCCCCTGCTCGATCTCGGTTATCTGGTCCAGCAGGCCCTGCATTTCAGGCGACGTTATTTTGCCGGCGCGCAGCATCTCGACGGCCATCTGGCCGATCTTGAGCGTGTGCTCCTGGATTTTGGCTTTGCACTCGCTGATCGTCCCTTCGATGTCGGAGATCTGGTTGTTGATCTTCTGAATGCGCACGAACTGGTCCACTTCCTTCTTGCCACGGTCTACAGCGTCGCCGACTGCCTTTGTCACACGATCCAGGAACGACATCTGACACCCCCCTTTGAAGTTTTGGGGACAGGCTACTCAACCTCGAAATTATCAGTTGACGCCGTCAGTGTACCAGATGTTTCGAATTTCGAGGTTGAGTAGCCTGTCCCCAAAACTCAGCCCAGGGCGAGGAAGCGGTACCATCCGTCGGCGTCCTGCTTGAGTTCCTCGAGCCTGCGCTTGAGTGCCTGGTGCAACCTTGCGTTCTCTACCGCAACGGCACCAAGGTCGGCGATCGCGACGGCGAAGCCGATCTCTTCCTCGCTGAGCTTCCGCACCTGCGCCGAATAGAGCCGCATCACCCCTACGACAGTTTCTTTCAGTCGCAGAGGGAGAACAAGGACTGACCGTATGCCTTCGCGGCGTGCTTCCTCGGGATACTGGAAGGCAGCCTCGTTCATCAGGTCGTTTATGGCAACCGGTCGTCCGTCGCTGAGCACCTGCTGATCGATCGGGCTCTGCCCGACCCGGACTTCTCCTTTCTGCAGATACGTCTCGCTGAGTCCATAGGCGGTGGCGAGATGGAGGGTCTCCCGGTTGATGTCCAGCAACCGGATGGATCCGGCCTTCACGTTGAGCTCTCTGACCGTCTCGAGCAGGAGGGTCCGCAGGACACTCTTCAGATCGAGAGTCGAGTTAAGGTTGTGGGCAATGAGCCGAAAGGCATGAAAGAAGTGGGTGCGGCATACGGCCTGTGCCCCGAGGTTGGCGATGGCTGCGATGAAATCCTGCTCTTCCGGTTTGAACTCGTGCGGGTGGTCCGTGTAAACCCGCAGCACCCCGATCGCGCGGTCATGCAGAGTCATGGGAACCGCAAGCACGCTGCAGAGACCTTCGCGCTTCGCCGCCTCTGCGTATTGGAAGGCGCTGTCGTTTCTCACGTCGGCCAGGGCGACGGGCTCGCCGGTCAGTACAGTCTGATCCAGGCCGCTCTTGCTCAACCTGACAGACCCTTTGGCAAGGTATTCCTCACTCAGACCGTACGCAGACTGAAGGTTGAGCGTCCCCTCCTCTTCATCCAGGAGCCTGAGAGTTGCCGCCCTGTAGCCCAGTTCCGTGACGATTCGCCCCAGCATTACAGCTAACACTTCCTTCCGGCTCTTGCTGGCGTTCATGGCACGGGTGATCTCATACAAGGCCGCTACTTCGCGCTGCAGCCACGTCTTGCTGTCCATCACATTCCTCCCGGAGCCTAGCCCCTGCCAAGAAGCAGACTCGCAGCCAGGACCAGCAGCACTATCAGAGTCACTCCCGCGTAGCGCCAGTCCCGTTCATACAAAAAGATTACGAAGGATCCCAGCACCCGGAGGATCGGAGTCGCTATGAG
>JAFNAH010000132.1 GCA_017860075.1 Acidobacteriota bacterium
TCTTTGTACTCGTTGCGAATCTGAGATTCATATCCGGTCCAGAAACCGCCGCGATCGCCCCGCCAGAAAACACCGCTGTTCGGGTGGTGCTTGTCGTTTAGTGCGTTGGCCTTGATGTCGAGCTGCAGCACGAAATCCGAATAAACAGATGTCGTCTCCAGTTGGCCGGGCCCTTTCTCGACGTGGATTGCGCCGTCCTTGACCGACCATTCCGGCGGCGCCTGGGTATTCGGGCGATCCACCTTCTCCCATCCCTCCAGGTCCTTCCCGTTGAAGATGGGCTGAAGCCCGAGCGGGCGCAGCTTGATGTTACGGAATTCGACCTCATCGGGTTTCAGGAACTGAAGTCCGATGTACCCGGTCCTGGCCGAGCTGTCCTGAGCATCGACCGCCTTCCTGCCGTCCAGGTAAGCGGTAATATGGTCCCCCTCGGCTGTGATTACGTAGCTGTGCCAATCGCCGACGGTCACCTTCCCTATCCCCGGATCCGCTTTAACGCGGAAGACGAGGCTGCCGGTTCCCCATTCTTCATTCACGTTGTTGATGTTTACCTGGTAGCCCGTTCTTGACGGATCACCCTCTCTCGCTGCGCGGATGAAGATACCGCTGTCCGCATCGGCGCTCTTGATCCGGAATTCAGTCTTGAGGACAAAATCGGCGAACGGACACTGGTTGCGCATCCACACGTAACTTCCCGCGGACAGGCTCAGCGCTCCTTCTGAAAACTTCCAGTCGGTGCGCATCATCGGTTCCCAGCCGAAGGTCGAGGTGCCATCCCAGAGCAGGATCCATCCCTCCTTCGCCTCCTCCGGGGTAAGGTGGTTCGACACGCGGTCAGCCGGAGTCATCGCGAGCGAGGCTCCGGACACGAGCAGTAAGAACAACGTTGATAGCCGCATAGATCACTCCATTCTCAGGCAGCAGTGCAGGCGAGTGCGCCGGTGTCCCCGCCGCCTGGTTAGTCCGATTGTTGAACAGCCGCGTCGTGTTCCGTGGCGCCGTCAAACCGGTATCGTTGCGCACGGGGAAGCCTGCCTTTCAGCGAAAGATAGAAGAACCATGCGCCGACTACCAGAAAGACCAGGAGCCGCAGCCCGGCGAGAGCCGTTTTCTCCAGACCCATCGCGCCTCCGAGGCGCCACGCCACCCAGCTGGCCACCTGGGTCGGGACCACCGTGTAGATCGCGACGTAAAACCAGCCCTTCTCGGCACCCTCGTTGGCGGTAGAACGTTTCGCCCTGGGCGTGACGTCGAGTAGCGTCCCGGCGACAACAGCCAGAGCCAACGGGTAGTATAACCACCTGTAGAGGTCCGCCAGGATATAGCTGCCGGTGATGTTCGCGTAGACGATGCCTGCCAGGTTCAGAACGAAAGGAACCAGTAGATCTATCCAGGCAGCCGTATAGCAGACAACACGGTAAGGAAGGTTCGGCTGGTCAACGCCGTAGTGTGTAACGTAAGGCCTCGGTTCGACCCCCGGGAGCCGGCCGAGAAGACCGCGCCATGCGCACACGACGAAAACGATTGCCAGCCATATGGCATGTCTCGTGTCCGGACCGTGGAGGTAGAGATCGTAAGTCAGGTTACCGGGAAGAATGAAAAACACCCAGAGCCAGATTGGGACATGCAACACGCGGTAGTAGGTCTTGTTGCGCTCTCTTTCAACGACTTTCTTCATCTTTGCAGGGTCCTCTACGATTCTATCAAGCGGGAGTCAGACACACTCCTGAGGGTGAAGATCCTTTCCCAGCTCGCTCATACGTAATTCCAGGTCACGGGCGATTGTCGCCGGATCGGCCTGAGGATCGAAACGAAGCGGTTCCCCGATGCTGACCCTCACGGTCCCCGGACGGGAAAACATTCTGCCTTTCTGCTTCAGCTCGAACAACCCGTCAATCCTCACGGGCACAACGGGCAGTTGAAGGTTCCTGGTTAGCAACCCCACGCCAGCCTGGAACGGCGACATCCTGCCGTCCTGCGTTCGCCGTCCTTCCGGGAAAACGACTATTGAGTAGCCCCTGTCGGCTGATTCCCCGGCAAAAGCAAAGCTCTCCCGGAAGCCGGTCTGTTGCGGCAGCGGAAAGACGTTGAAGAGGGAGACGACCAGAAAGTAGGACAACTGTTCTGTCAGGCGCCTGAAGATCCTGACATCGTGCGGCGGATGTCTCATCTCCCGGAGCATCTCGCCGAGCATCGCCACCGCTATCCGGTGGCGGTAGCGAAACGGCAGCGCCGCCAGCACAAACCCGATGTCGACCTGAGTTATATGATTTGCTACGAACAGGGCCGGTCCATGCAGGCCGGCCAGCCTGTCACGTCCACGGACACGCGGACATGCCATAAGCATCGTTGCAGGCCATGTCAGCAGGTAGTAGACGAGGAAGCGGACGGCAGCGACCGGGAGGCTCTGGGCCCAGCGGGGATAGTGGTAATCCGACCGCTTCGACTCGGGCTCGCTGAGCATGCGCTCGAGCTCCCGGACTGTCGTTGCAGTCGAGAAACGCGACTCGTTCAAATCCACCTGGTAACGGTCTTCGAGAGCGCTCAACAGCTCCACACGGTCGAGTGAACTCAGATCCAGATCCGTGGCGAGGCTGGTGTCGGGAGACAGCTCGCCGACCGGCCTGCCGGTGATCCTCGAGATGAGGTCGGCGAGGCTCCCTGCTCGCACCCCGCCGCGTTCCGCCCCGCGGAGCCGCATCTGGACGAAGTCCTGGATTTCTGCTGCCTTCGGTTTCTGCGTCGGGGTGCGCGGAAAATCCTCCTCCGGCCACAGGAACCAGCGCCGGATGTGCTGGTATTGGGCAAGGGACGCGTTTGCCTGACGGATCACAGCCTCGGGATCGGAGGAGCGGTCACGCAGGATCAGGACAGCGCAGGGCTCCGCGTTTCCTTCACGCTCGAAACCAAAGACCACACAGTCCCTCACCTCCGGCTGGCGGCGAAGGACAGATTCCAGGTCTTCCGGAAAAATGTTCATTCCTTCCGGGTTGACGATGACGCTTTTCTTGCGCCCCTTGAAATAGAGGTTGCCGCGCGTATCCAGCTCGCCGATGTCGCCGGTACGGAACCATCCTTCTTCCCCCGCGACGGGTTGAAGGCCCTCGCCGGAGACGTATCCCGAGGCGACACTCTCTCCGCGCACCAGGATTTCCCCGTTGGCGCCGAGCTTCAGCTCGCGTCCGGGCAGCACCTGGCCAATCGATCCCCGGCCGAGCTTGAAAGGGTGGTTTACGCTGATGATCGAGGTGGTTTCCGTGAGCCCGTACCCCTGTATGACAACGTAGCCGAGTCGGCTCCAGAACTGCTCGGTCTCAGGGTCCAACGCGGCTCCGCCCGAGATGAGAGCCCAGAATTTCCATCCGAATTGCCTGTGAATGCTGCGGAACTCCCACCACCGGCGGAGAAAATGCCTGCCCCGCGTCTCCTCGAGGGCCCGGCTGAGCCGGGAAAGCCTTCCGGCCGATTCTTGATCCCGTTCCACCTTCCCCCGGAGGGTCTCCAGGATGCGGGGCACGCCCACCAGCACGGAAACTCTTTCCTGTTTGATGGTGTGAATGACCTCGGAAGGGTTCAGGCTGTCGTGGAAAACGACCGTCGCGCCAAAGAGTTGCGGTATGAAAATGCCCAGGAATTGCCCGAAGACGTGGCTGAGAGGGAGAAGGTTCAGGAATCGCAGAGGATGAACGATGCGTTCATACTTGAGATACTTGCCGATCTCGACCTCGAGCGGTTCGATGTTCGCCAGCACGTTCCGGTGCGTTATGACCACCCCTTTCGGGTCAGCGGTCGTGCCGGAGGTGAAGACGATCTGGACAGGATCTTCCCGACTCACGTCAAGAGGCTCGTAACGTGCACCCGGCAGTCTCGCGAGTTGCTGTGAGAGGTCCTCGAGCACGATCGTGGGGGCCGTGGGGGCCGACGAGGCAAGTTCGCGCGAGCATACGCTCAGCCTTGCATTTGTCTGCCTCCCGACCTTAGCCGCAAATTCAGGCGAGGCAATCCGGTCCATCGGCACGACGACGACTCCGCGAAGCATGCTGCCGAAGAAAGCGGCCACCCACTCGGCGCAGTTGTCGCCCCAGAGCAGGATTTTTTCACCCCTGCCGATCCCGCGCGCCTCTAGGTCGCGGGCAAACCTGTACGCGGCCTCGGCAACTTGTCCGTAAGACCATCGCTCGACCCGGTATCCTCGCCTGAAGACGTAGGCGGTCTCCGGCCCGAACTTCTCGAAATTGTCGAGGTATGTCAGTAGCGATGACCGGGGCATGACCGGAGAATCTCCCGCGAAAACCTTAACGCGAATAGAGTTCAAGCTGCCGGGCGAGAGTGCATTCTACGCGATTCGTGCGCTCTGATTCATCGAATTCGGTGCTACACTTGCCCCCTGGTACTCCATTTCAGGAGAGGGCTGGAAACAGGTCCGGATGGAGCGTGTTTTCGCAGTCACGACAGCCGGTGCCCGGAGATTGCGCACGGCACAGGCGCCTTCCCGGCCCATGAACGTTACAGGAACCGCGCGGGAAAACAAGATCGAAGGCAGAGGAGACTGATCATGAAAGCATCATTGTCGAGGTTTGCGGGCTTGTTGTTTGCGGTGTGTACCCTCGCCGCGATGGACATCGGCGCCCAGCAGGATGGCTTTGACGGCCTTTACATGAACCTGGGTAATCTCTTCCGGCTCTCAGGCGCGAGGACACGCTCGATCAGCCCGGAGAACTTCACCGGGGAACCCGGGCGTGGAGGAATGGCTACCGACGGCACCGGAAAGCTTGCGTCAAGAGACCTGGGTCAGAAGTGGAAGGTTTCGCCCTCCGTGAACATACAGCCAAAGCAGGTCTTCACAATGGCGTCGATCCAGGGACCGGGAGCTATCCAGCACATCTGGATGACACCGACCGGCAACTGGCGTTTCTCCATTATCCGGTTCTACTGGGATGGGGAGGAAACCCCGTCCATCGAGTGCCCGGTAGGTGATTTCTTCGCAATGGGGTGGGGCAGGTACGCTCAGATCAGTTCGCTCCCCGTGGCAGTCAACCCGGGAAGCGCATTCAACTGCTATTGGGTCATGCCTTTCCGGAAGTCCTGCAAGATAACGATGGAGAACCTCGACGACAAGCAAATGACTCTGTACTACCAGATCACCTATGCCCTCACGGGCATCCCGTCCGACGCTGCCTACCTGCACACTCAATTCCGCAGGTCCAATCCGCTTCCCGAGAAGACCGATCACGTGCTGCTCGAAGGGGTGCGTGGCCAGGGGCAGTATGTAGGGACTTACCTTGCCTGGGGAAGCCGCAACTCAGGGTGGTGGGGCGAGGGGGAGATCAAGTTCTTCATGGACGGCGATACGGAGTTCCCCACGATTTGCGGCACCGGGACAGAGGATTATTTCTGCGACGGAGTGTACGCTTCCCAGATGCGATTCGGGATGTACCGCTGGCACATCATGGATCCGATCCGGTTCGAGTCGGCACTGAAGGTGACGATACAGGCCCTGGGATGGAAATCGGGAGGCCGCTACCTTCCTCTCCGGGACGATCTGGCATCTACAGTCTTCTGGTACCAGAAGGAACCGCACGCGGCATTCCCGAAGCTCCCTGCGCGCGATGAACTGGAGGTGAATTGAGGGCGGAGAGACCCCCCGTCAGACGCGGGCGGCGCGATCCGGTGTCCGTCAAACGCGGCGCAGGGCCGCGCCGGAGGCAGGAGCATCGCATGCTTCGGTGAAGGGGCTTACACCTTCCGGGAGGAAGGGGACCGCTCAGAGGGGACGGATGTCAGAAGCGTCGATCTCGATCGATACCGCCTGTCGGATCAAATCCACACGCAACACAAAACGGAACCGGCCCTTCTTCTGAATCAGGATTCCTTGAATGCCCTTCAGAGGTCCGGCG
>JAFNAH010000133.1 GCA_017860075.1 Acidobacteriota bacterium
ACCTTCATCGACCTGCGGGACGGACTCCGCAAGCCGGCTTATCTCGACATGGCACTGCTGGAGAGGGCCTTGACTCTGTCAGGAGTCGACTCCCTGTGGCCCGGGTGGGGTTTCGCATCCGAACGCCCCGAACTCGTCGGCCTCTGCCACCGCCTGGGGTTGATCTTCATCGGCCCCGGCAGCGCAACGATGCGCAAGCTCGGGGACAAGATCAGCGCGAAGCTGCTGGCCGAGGAACTCGGCATCCCGGTGATTCCCTGGGGCGGCGGTTCCGCCCTGACGCTCGAGGCTGGCCTGGCCCAGGCGAGCAGCCTGTCCTATCCCGTCGTGATCAAGGCGACTGCAGGTGAGGGAGGGCGAGGGATACGCAAGGTGAATTCCGAGGCGGAGTTCGCCGCCTTGTTCGAGGCGGCCAGCGCCGAGTCGGTTCGGTTTTTCGGTAACCCGGTGGTCTATGTGGAGCGCTGGCTCGAAGGGGTCAGGCATGTCGAGGTGCAGCTCCTGGCCGACCACTATGGCACGACCTGGGCTGTCGGAACACGCGACTGCACGATTCAGAGGCGCCGGCAGAAGGTGCTCGAGGAAGCGCCGGCTCTGTTGCCCGCCGAGGTCGAAAGGGACATGCGCGAGGCCGCGGTTCGTCTCTGCCGCGCCGCGTCCTACACCAACGCCGGCACCGTCGAAATGCTCTACGACCCGAGGACGAGGCAGTTCGCCTTCATGGAGGTCAATGTACGCCTCCAGGTGGAACACGCCGTGACGGAACTCACGTCCGGCCTGGACCTGATCCAGCTGCAGCTGCACGTAGCGCGCGGCGGAAAGCTCGAGGGTGCGCCGCCTGACACGCGCGGGCACGCGATCGAGGTGCGCCTCAACGCCGAGGACCCTGAGGAAGGCTTCGCGCCGTCGCCCGGCAAGGTCGAATTGCTGCACGTGCCGACCAGGCCCAACCTGCGGCTGGACAACGGCGTGGCCGAAGGGGACGAGATTCCGGCCGAGTTCGACTCCATGTTCGGCAAACTCATCAGCTCCGGCCCGAACCGGCCCGACGCGCTCTCCGCCCTCACCCAGGCGCTGAACGAGAGCACAATTGTCATCGACCGCGGAACCAGCAACCGGACGTTTCTCCTGCACCTGCTGGAATCCGGCGACGTTCGCGACAACCATCTGGATGTGGACTGGCTCGACCGGCTGGCAGAAACAGGCCGGCATATCTCCGACAGGTACGGAGAGATCGCCCTGCTTCAGGCCGCCATCGATGTGTATGACAGGGAGTTCGCCGACGAACTGGAGAGCTTCTTCGACTCGGCGATGCGCATGCGCCTGCTTGTACGCGCGGAGGCAGGGCGCGCCGTTGAACTCCGTTACCGCGGGCATTTTTACAGGTTCCGCGTTTTTCGCCACAACAGCCAGCACTACCGGGTCGAGGCCGACGGAGCACGGATCGACGTCGGGATCGATCGTATCGGCAGCTTCGAGCAATGGATTACCGTCGCGGGAACCCGCCTCCGGGTGGTTGCAGTTGTCTCGGGACTGACACACCTGGTGGAGGTGGACGGCTCCCTGCACCGGATATCACGCGACGACAGGAGCATCATCCGCGCTTCCGCGCCCTCGGTGGTGACGACGATCGACGTCGCTGTGGGGCAATCAGTTGCCGCCGGGGAGCGCCTCGGCTTGCTCGAGGCCATGAAGATGGAGATGCCTGTGCTCGCACCCTTTGCCGGCACGGTTCGTGAGCTGATGGTGCTCAACAACGCCCAGGTCGGTCCTGGCGCCCCCCTGATTCGCGTCGAGCCCGGGGAAGAAGCCGAAGCGGCGCAGCGGCCGCGCTTGAAGTTCAGCGCCGCGAGCCAGGCTGCTGCGGCTCCGCACGACAGCGCCGCCACCATCAATCACGTCCTCACCGAACTGCGCAACCTCGTCCTCGGGTCCGATCTGCATGCCGAGGACGCAAGTCGCGTCATCGCGGAATACTCGAGGCTCTCGCGGCTGGTCGCGCCGGACGACGAAGGCGTGCGCCGCGGTGAGGAGGAGATATTGAACGTCTTCGCCGATATCTCCTCACTTTTCCGAAGGAAGGCAACACCGGAATACCCCGAGGATATCGAGAGGATGAGCTCGGGAGAGTATTTCGTTACTTACCTGCGCACCCTGTCGTCCCGAGGTGCAGGCCTGCCGGCATCGTTCCTGGAGAAGTTGCGCCGGACTCTGAGCCATTACGGCAGTGACAGCCTGGAACCGACCCCGGCACTGAGGGGCCGGCTGCTGTGGATATACAAATCGCGCCAGCGCGTGGAGCAGCAGGTGCCGGTAATCGTCGCGATCCTTGAGCGCCGTCTTACTCACGCGGCCTCTCTGGCTCAGAAGGCCGGCCAGGAGTTTCTCGCGATCCTGGACCGCCTGATCACCGCTTCTGAAAACCGTTTCCCTGCCCTGTACGACATCGCCCGGGCCGCCCGCTATCGCTACTTCGAGCAGACGTTTTTTGAGCAGGCGCGGAAGGCGGTCTTTCAGGAAATGGAGACGCACCTGACGCATCTGCTGGCCCGCCCGAACGGGCTCGACCGCGACGAACGGCTGCGCGCGCTGGTGGAGTGCCCCTATCCCCTGATGAAGCTGTTCAAGAGCCGGCCGGACCGCTCGTCGCCCCCGCTGCGTTCGCTCATGCTCGAAGTCATGACCAGGCGCTACTATCGCATGCACAACCTGGCAGATTTCCGGACTTTCGATATCGAGGGACAGCGCTGCGCCTCCGCCGTCTATGGCCACAACGGCGCCAGGGTCTACCTTGTCGCCGGCAGTACAGAGGCAGCCGACCTCGCCGGCACGCTCGCATCAATCCGCCCGGCTATCGCTGCGGCTCCTGAGGGCCTCGACGTCGTGATCGATCTGCATGCCTGGTGGTCCGAACCCCCATCCGATATCGATGCGCTCGGGGAGGAGCTCCGTGCCATGGTGAATTCCGCCGATTTCCCCCGCCCCGTGCAGCGGGTCATCGTCGCCGCAGCGGGGCCGGGCGGGGAAACGGAGGTCGAGACTACCCAGCACTTCACCTTCGACCGCCGGCCGGACGGCTTCGTCGAGGAGAGGACCTACCGCGGGCTGCACCCCATGCTGAGCGAGCGTCTGCAGCTCTGGCGACTCAAGAACTTCAGCATCGAGCGGCTTCCCTCGGCGGAAGACGTCTTCATGTTCCGCTGCGTAGCGCTCGAGAATAAGAAGGACGAGCGATTCTTCGTGCTGGCCGAGGTCCGGGACCTGACGCCGGTGCGCGACGAGGCCGGAAGGGTCGTCCAACTGCCTTACCTGGAACGTATGCTGCAGGAGGCGCTGGCAGCCATCCGGGACGCGCAGATGCGTCGGGCCCCGGAGGAAAGGCTGTACTGGAACCGCGTTTTCCTGTATCTCTGGCCGCCGTTGGATCTCAAAGCGGAAGAGCCTCACGGGATTGCACGCCGCCTCGCCCGCCAGAGCGAAGGACACGGCCTCGAAAAGGTGGTTCTGCGCGCCATGATGCGGGATCGGGGGACAGGCGTGCTCAAGGACACCGTCCTCAGCATCTCCAACCCGACGGGGCGCGGGATCGTCATCCGGGCCACGCCTCCTTCCGATCAGCCCATGCGCCCGCTTGCCGAATACGAACAGAAAGTGGTTCGCCTGCGACAGCGCGGGCTTCCTTACCCCTACGAGGTGCTTCGCTCCTTCACCCAGTCCACCGAATCGATTGACGCGGCTTTCCCGCCGGGCGACTTTACCGAATATGATCTTGATGAGAGCGGGCGACTGGCCCCGGTCCAACGTCCCTATGGCAAGAATACCGCCAACATCGTAGTCGGCGTCATACGAAACCGGACGCCGAAATACCCGGAAGGCATGACGCGCGTGATTCTCCTCGGTGATCCCAGCAAGGAAATGGGGTCTCTGGCCGAACCGGAGTGCCGGCTGATCCTGGGGGCCCTGGATCTTGCCACGGCCATGCAGGTGCCGCTGGAATGGTTCGCCCTCTCCGCGGGAGCAAAAATCTCGATGGAGAGCGGGACCGAGAACATGGACTGGATCGCGCGCGTGCTCCGGCGGCTGATCGAGTTCACCCAGGCCGGCGGTGAGGTGAACATCATCGTGACCGGGATAAACGTCGGCGCGCAGCCTTACTGGAACGCCGAGGCCACGATGCTGATGCACACGCGCGGCATACTGGTGATGATGCGTGAAAGCGCCATGGTCCTCACCGGGAAGACCGCGCTCGATTACTCCGGATCGGTGTCCGCCGAGGACAACTTTGGCATCGGGGGTTACGAATCGGTAATGGGGCCCAACGGCCAGGCTCAGTACTGGGCAACCGATCTCGCCGAGGCATGCCAGATCCTGATGCGGCATTACGACCACACATACGTGGTGCCGGGCGAGCGTTCGCCCCGCCGGGCAATGACGACGGATCCGGCGGACAGGGACGTGCGCCTGTTCCCTCACGGCGAGGACGGCGACGAGTTCCGTCTCGTCGGCGACATCTTCTCCGGCGAGATGAATGCCGAACGGAAAAAGCCTTTCGAAATCCGCCGCGTAATGCTTTCCGTGACAGACCAGGATCACCAGCCGCTCGAGCGCTGGGCGGGCATGAGTGACGCCGAGATCGCCGTCGTCTGGGATGCTCATATCGGCGGCTATCCGGTCTGCCTGTTGGGATTCGAATCCAAGCCGCTCCCCCGTGTCGGGTTCGTCGCAACCGACGGCCCCGAGCAATGGACCTCGGGAACGCTCTTCCCCATGAGCTCCAAGAAGGTTGCGCGCGCCATAAACGCCTGCAGCAACAACCGTCCGCTCGTGATACTTGCGAACCTCTCCGGGTTTGACGGTTCCCCGGAATCGATGCGGCATCGTCAGCTCGAATTCGGGGCGGAAATCGGCAGGGCGATCGTGAACTTCAAAGGCCCGATCGTTTTCTGCGTGGTTTCGCGCTACCACGGCGGCGCATTCGTGGTCTTCTCCAAGGTGCTGAACGAGAACATGGAGGCAGCGGCCCTCGAAGGGACGTACGCTTCGGTGATCGGCGGCGCCCCGGCCGCGGCGGTTGTTTTCGCCCGCGACGTAGACGGGCGCACCCGTAAAGATCCCCGCTTGCAGGCGCTCGAGAAGGAGATCGCGGCTGCAGACCCCGCGGAGAAGCGGAGGCTGCAGTCGCGGCTTGCAGAGTTGAGAGAGGTCGTGCGATCGGAGAAACTGGGAGAGGTAGCCGACGAGTTCGACCGGGTGCACACCGTGCAGCGCGCGCTCGCTGTCGGTTCGCTCGATCGCATCATTCCGGCCGCCGACCTCCGGCCCTACGTCATCTCTGCCATCGAAAGGCGGCTGCAGCTTCAGGCCGAAAGACACGACTCCCAGTCGACACGACTCCCAGTCCGGAAGCAGGTGGAATTAGCATAAAGGGACGGAAGCAGGCCCGGTCTGTTAGACCGGGTCGCAGATTGAATGCCGCCTGGGCAGGGTCCGGTCTAACAGACCGGACCTACTTTGTCTCACGACCAGCCGGGCCGGGCGCGAGAAGAGTACCGAGGTGCTCTGAAGTATGGGATGGTTCAGCCTGTTCGCAGTTGCACTGGCGCTGGCGATGGACGCTTTCGCCGTGGCAATCGTAGCCGGGCTCACGCTCAGCCCGATGACGAAGCGGCATGTGTTCCGTCTTTCATTCCACTTCGGGCTTTTTCAGGCGCTGATGCCTCTCATAGGCTGGGCCGCAGGTACGGCCGTATATAAATACATAGCCGACTTCGACCACTGGGTGGCTTTCGGCCTGCTCTCGTTAGTGGGCGGGAGGATGATTCTGGGTTCCTTCCGCGGCGACGAGGAGGCGCGCGCCGGCAGGGACCCGACATCGGGATGGGACCTGGTCATTCTGTCGGTT
>JAFNAH010000610.1 GCA_017860075.1 Acidobacteriota bacterium
GCGGTCCGGACTTGTCTGGCGGCACACGGCCGATAGGAGAACCTTAATGCGTGTCATTTCCAGATGCATCGCCGTCCTCGGGTTGCTTCTCGTTGTCGATTGCGAGGGAGGCGCGCAGGTTTACTCGCCGACCCTTCGCCTTAAGGGCCAGATCGATTCGAGCAGCCTCGCCGCCTTCGCCGCAGGCATTTACGCGCAGTCCGGCGCAGTGACGCCGCGGCAGAAAGCCGAGGCGATCTGGCGCTTCTTCCTGACGGACGGCCGCTTCGTTAAGCCTGGATTCTGGTATCACATAGCCGGATGGACCTACGAGGAACCGGACGGTGAGGTGCTTGATCCGCTGAAGCTCCTGAACAGTTACGGCTTCGGCCTTTGCTATCACATCGCGCCTCTGCTGGAGGCTGTCTACGAGGCCGGTGGTTTCGAGGATGCCCGCGTCTGGTTCCTGACCGGCCACTCTGTGACGGAGGTCTTCTACGACGGCGGATATCATCACTTTGACGCAGACATGATGGGCTACAACCCGGTGGGCGACGGCGATCCGAAGGCACTGCCGATCAGGACTTTTTACCTCGACACAGGACAACTGGCTCTTTTCCTACTCACGGTACTCCCAGGGACACAGCATGGACTTCGTGCTGAGGCCCGGTGAGAGACTGATACGTTATTTCGCCCCTGAGGCAGAGGATGCATTCTATCTTCCGTACAAGTACGGCGCCGGCGGCTGGACCGAGTTTCCCCAGGAGGTCGCCGAGTACGCGATTCGTACCGAGGACGGCCCCCGGAGTCAGAGAGACGACCGCAGGTGGGCCACGGGCAAGCTTGAATACAGGCCCATTCTCTCGTCCAAAGATGCCTACTATCCGGCCTGGGGAAGCGGAGACAATTCCAACCTCCTTCTGCCGGATCCGAATGCCGGCGGGGATTACCTGGGCCGCAGGGAGGGAAGCCGGGCGGCGCAGGCCTTGTTTGAGATGCAGTCTCCTTATGTTCTGATCGACGCGAGGCTTTCTCTCCGGGTGTTTCTCAGAGACAGTAACCAGAGCCTCCGGGCTGAAATATCACTCGACGGAGGTCGGAATTGGGGAGAGATGGCCCTGGTCAAAGGGCCGTTCGAAGACGTGTGGCAGGCGGAGCCTTCAGTAATCCTGCGCTCGCAGCACGGCAGGCTGACTGCCGTGAGCGGCAGGTACGGTTACCTCATCCGCCTGAGTATGCTGGGGAACGGTGCAGCCGATTCGATCCGGCTCCGGGATATTGAGATCACGAGTCGCTTCGAACTCAATCCGAGGACGCTCCCCGCGCTAGGCCACGGTCGCAACGAATTGCAGTATCGGGCCGGGGCCGCCCTCCAACGCCGTCCGTTTCCCGTGAGGATCGACCGGCTGTCGCAGTATGCATGTCATGCCGCCGCTGTGCGGTGCGTGACGGAGGGAGGCCAGAATGTGCTCTGGCCTGACCGGGGACAAACCGCCGAGATCATTTTCGAGCTGGCGGCGCCTGACGGTTCGCCCCTCTCCAGCTTTGACGCCGGTTCCCGCTTCCTCGATCTGCGCGATGGCCTGGCGCCTGACAAGCTGACGGCCGAGACAAGAAGAACCAGCCTCGGCGGCCAGTCCCAAAACGAGGCCGGTTCGGCCCAGGCGTCGCTGGCCTGGTCTGTTTCCATGACCGGCGGGTATCGGGTCCTTTGGCAATACGACCAGAGACTGCCCTGGCTGGACGGGAAACCCGTGAACAAGCTCCTGCGCTGGCCTGAAGTGGATCGACGCGTGACGGACCTGCCAAACAAGCCCCTGGGCAGCCATTGCCCGGTTGGCGCGGACCGCAGACACCAGCCTCTCTGCCGAGTAAAGCTCGCCATCGGGGTTCTGGGCCTCGACAACACCGTCCGTGTAGAACACCACGATGTCTCCGGGCTGCAGTCGGACACTGCTCATCCCAAAATCGATATCGGGCAGCATCCCCACGATCGGCCCTCCCTCGCTGAGCCACGTGACGTCTTCCGAGGCGCGCAGGATGAGGGGCGGAGGATGTCCGGCGTTCGTGTATTGCAGTGTTCGGCCGGCAGGATTCAGCCTGGCATAGAAGATTGTTACGTACCGGGTCTGGCTGGCCAGTTCAAGAAGGACCCGGTTCAGTGTCGTCAGGACCTCGCCGGTCCCGCGCGGAGCGGATGCATCCATCCTCAGAGCAACCTCAATTGAGGGCATGAAGAGAGCAGCCTCCGTCCCCTTCCCCGAGACGTCGGCGATCACGAGCCCCACGTTTCCCTCCGGCAGCTGAATGTAGTCGTAGTAGTCTCCGCCGAGCTGCTTCGCCGGAGACATCATGCCCGCAAACTCAAAACCGGAGATGTCCGGTGCCCCATGCGGCAGCAGCCGCTGCTGGATTTCCGCGGCGCGACGGAGCTCCGCCGCAAGTTCGTCGCGTTGAGCGTGCACCTGTCGCGTCAGGCGCCTGCGCTGCTGCGCCAGAGAGTGCACCAGGAGAACCACCGTCGTGAAGCCAAAGAGCGTAAGGACATTCCGGTATAGCATCTGCCATCCGGAGTGGACGAATGGCCCGAGCCAGTCGTGAAGCACGACGCAGATCCCGACAAGTGTCATAGTTATCGGCAAGGGGAACACGAGCGCGGCCAGGCTTAGCGGCAGGACGTAGAGATACCCGAGGGAAATCGTTACCACCAGACTGTCGGCATAGGCTACGGCGGCGATGCCCGCAAGTACGGCGAACAGCAGCAGGAAGTCAGTGCGCTTCTCGTCTCTTTCCTGATCGGCCCGATCCGAATCCGAGCCACTTGCGTACGGCGTCAAGTCGTTCGTCCTCGCTGATTAGTCTTTCAGATTCTGCCATTCCCGGCCGGGATGTCCAGCGAAAGTCATGGAACGAGGCACCTGTGTGCAATCATAATCCCGGCGGCGGTGTCGCGCTCCTTCGGCGCGGACCGCAGACAGAGGCCAGGCTTGTCAACGGAAGGGATAGTGCTGCATAATCGCCATATAGGGATTCAGAGGTGGGCATGTTCTCAGCGCAGAGAGGAGCAAATGGACCGATGAATGGTGCGGCGCCGGTCTGTCGTTTGGCCCCGGCACCGTGCCGTCGCAGCCGGAAGGCGCTGATTCGCCTGGTATCCAGGCGCACACTCCTGGCGTCTACGGCCGCTTTTCTCTCCTTGCTCCCGGGGCAACGGCTGTGGGCCGCTGACTCCTGGGAAAAGAAACCCTACAGCGAATGGACGGAAGCGGAGGCCTTGAAGGTACTCCAGGACTCAGCCTGGTCCAAGCTGAGCTTCGTTTGGGTTACCAGCGAGGCTCTGGTAGCCGGACCTGAGTCAAGGAGCGCGACCGGCGAAGTGCATACCGAGG
>JAFNAH010000134.1 GCA_017860075.1 Acidobacteriota bacterium
TCCGCGAAGGGCTTGTCGTGTAAGCCCGAGAGGTTGATCAGGACGTTGTATTGCGCCCCCTTCAATGCAGCATGCGCCAGCTGCGCTCCCACTGCGGCATCGCTTCTCGCGTTCGGGTTCCCGAGCGCCAGCATGGACTCCAGCAGCTCCAGAGTCCGGGTAGCAGTCCTGGCCGTCCGCAGCGGCACTTCTGTTGCCTGCCTGGTTGCGCGCTCGATCGCCTCTGCGCGGGAGGATTGCTGCTCTTTGGTCTCTTTCGGCATCCCAAACGCCTCCATCACAGCCTGATAGGCCTGGGCGTCTTCCTTCGCCAGCGTCAGCAATTCCGCAGCCGCGGCCGACAGCTTGCCGTGGAGTTCCACTACCCGGTCATGGACCGTCTGAAACTTCTTCCTCCCTTCCGTCAGTCCCGCCACCATTTCACCCAGAGCCGCCGCGAGAGCACCTGCGATTGCTGAGACACTTCCGCCTCCCGGCACCGGTGTCGGGGCTGACACACTGGAGACGAAATCCTCGATCCCGGACCTGGCGGGCAACGTCTCCGCCAGGCGATTCTCCAGGATCTGGCGGGAACTGAACCCCTCGAGCCTCAGGTAATATTCCGTACAGGCATTCAAGGCCGATTGCGGCACCAGCCCCACGATCTCGCTGGAGGCCACGGCAACCCCGAACCGTTCCGCTTCCCTGCGCACCATCTCGAAAGCACGGAATACCGGCGTGCCCTCGAAGTTGGTAAGGTTCATGGACACCTGGACCTGGTTTCGTTCCCTGATCTCAAAGCCCAGCGCCTTGACGTATCTGAGGCCGCCGCTCGAGTTTCGGACGGCACGAGCCACGGCCTGCGCGACTTTCAGATCCGAAGTCTGCAGGTATACGTTGTAGGCGATGAGCGGGAATCGCGCTCCGACGACGGTCGCCCCGGCAGAAGGGTGGATCACCGCCGCCCCGAAATCAGGCTTTCTCTCAGGGTTGGCCGCTATCTCGTCCCGGAGGGTTTCGAACTCTCCTTTGCGGATGTAGGCAAGGTCCTGGCGGGCTCCAACCCGGGCGGATTGCTCGTAGAGGTATACCGGGATTCCGAAGCGAGTCGCGATCTCCGCGGCCACTCGCTCCGACAGAGCGACGCACTCCTCGATCGTCATTCCCGCGATGGGCACGAACGGTATGACGTCGGTGGCACCGATGCGCGGGTGCTCCCCCCGGTGCTGGCGAAGATCGATCAGCTCCGCCGCCTTCCCCACCGCCCTGATCACGCCGCTCGCCACCGCTTCCGGATCCCCTGCAACAGTGATGACGCAGCGGTTGTGAGCGGCATCCATCTCCTTGTCGAGGAGGGCCACGCCGCCTTGAGCCACGAGGACCGCAGCCAGCGCGTCCACAACATCGGCACGCCTGCCCTCACTGAAGTTGGGTATGCACTCGACGATCTGTTTCACGGTCTCTCCAATCGATTGATCACGATCTGCCCCTTCTTGATCACCGTGACGCAGTGGTTCACCCCGAAGTAGTAAGGGATTTCACGGTAATCGGCGACATCCATCAGGACGATGTCCGCCTGCTTGCCTTCTTCGATGCTTCCCAGCCGCTCTGAAAGGCCCAGCGAGTACGCACCGTTGATGGTCGCCGCCGTGATTGCCTCGGCAGGGGTCATTTTCATCTGGGAACAGGCAATCGAGAGAATGAGCTGCATGTTGGGAGTGAAGCAGGATCCCGGGTTGAAATCGGTAGCCAGCGCCACCGGCACCCCCGCTTCTATCAGCTTCCGGGCCGGAGGGTATTTCGTAAGCCCCAGGTTGAAAGCGGTTCCGGGGAGAAGAGTGGCAACCGTGCCGGACTGCCTGAGTGCGCGGATATCCTCCTCGTCCACCCATTCAAGGTGATCGGCGCTGCGGGCACCGAGTTCCGCAGCCAGCCCAGCACCACCACTGTGAGCAAGTTCCTCCGCGTGTATGCGGAGGCCGAGCCCGGCCGTCCTCGCCGCCTGGAGGATCGCCCGCGACTCATCGACGGTGAAGTAACCCGCGTCGCAGAACACGTCGCAGAAGTCAGCCAGTCCCTCCTGCGCTACGCGCGGTATCATCTCCCGGATCAGCTTTTCAACGTAAGCCTGCCTGGAATCCTGGTGTTCCTCAGGAATCGCGTGCGCCCCGAGGAAAGTAGGCACGATCTCCACCTTGGACTCGATGCGCAGGGCCGCAATCGCACGCAGGGCTTTCAGCTCGTCTTCGGTGCTTAACCCATAGCCGCTCTTGGCCTCGATGGTCGTCGTCCCGTGTTCAAGGAATTGCCGGATGTAGCGCTCGGCACGAGCTATCAGCGAACCAAGGTCGGCCCGTCTCAGCTGGCGCACGCTCTCCCGGATGCCGCCTCCGGCAGCTGCAATCTCCTGGTAGGTCTTGCCGCGGGTGCGCATTTCGTACTCGTCGACCCGTGTGCCTCCGAAAACGGGATGGGTGTGAGAGTCCACAAACCCAGGCATAGCAACTATTTCCAGTCCGATACAATCAAGGATCCTGGTCTCGGCTCCTGGCTGACGAACCGGGAAATCATGGGCGGTCCCCGCCCAGGTCACCTTTTCCCCGCGGATGATGATGGAGCCGTTCCTGATGATCCCGAGCTCGGCCATTTCCGTGCCCCGGCGGGGCGCGGGACCCCCGCCAAGAGTGACGATTTGAGCGATATTCTTGAGGACCAGCATGGTCTGAATGCCCTACCCGGTGCGGTGCACCGCTACGAGCGTAATGTCATCCCGCAGCTCGGCATCCCCGATATACTGCTCGATTTCCCGATAAACACCCTTCAAGAAACCTGCGGCCTGAGCCCCGCAGTGGCGGCGGAGCGAGTCACGAAGCCGGGTTTCGTCGTACATCCTGCCTTCCGCGTTGACGGCATCTGTCGCACCGTCGCTGGCGAGAACGAGCATGTCCCCTTTGTCGAGTCGAACTGCCAGAGGCTCATAGTGCGCGTCCTCCAGGAGACCGAGCGGCACGCCGGGAATCGGCAGCTGGAAGACGTCTCCCTCACGCACCAGGTAGGGGTAAGGCATCCCTCCGTTTGCCAGGAACCCGCTGCCATCGCGGAGATCGAGGCACAGGTTGGCCACAGCGATGTAGTTGCTGACCTGGTAGCGCTCGATGAGGCTCGAGTTCAGGAACTTGAGGGTTTCCGCCGGCGGCAGAGGGTGTGCCAGCAGCGTCCTGAGATGCCCGCTGAAAACCGCCCCGTACAGGGCGGCAGGGATCGATTTCCCCGAGACGTCGCCCACCACGATCTGCAGCGTGCCGGTGGCCGGGTCCCAGTCGAAATCATACAGATCGCCGCCGACCTCGTAGGCCGGGTGGTACTCAACCGCCACTTCGTAGTTCTCCGGCTTCGGACAGTGCTGGGGAAGTATGTAGCGCTGTATCTCCCGTGCGATTTCCAGTTCGCGCGCCAGACGCTCACGGCGGACCAGTTCGCGCCGGAAGCGGGCGTTCTCAGCGGCGAGACGGTGCGCCTCGAGTCCGCGTTCTATCGTCATCAGCAGGTCCGGAGGATCCCATGGCTTGACGATATAGCGAAACACCTTGCAGGTGTTGATCGCCTCCATGAGCACATCCACGTCGGTGAAGCCCGTCAGTATTATGCGAACGGCATCGGGAAGGAGCTCGAGCGTCTGGCGAAGGAATTCCGTCCCCGCCATGTCCGGCATCCTCTGGTCGGCTATTATGACGGCGATGGAACCGTCTGACCGCACCTTGTCCAGGCCTTCGCTTCCGCTGGCTGCAGCCAGGACAGAATAGCGGTTGATGAGCGTGCGCTGCAGCTTCTGGAGGTTGGCAATCTCGTCATCTACAACCAGGACCTTCGTTGGCAGCATGGACAGACCTGCGGGAAAACGACACGCAAACTCTACCTTAAAGAGACCTGCGGCCTCAATCCTTCAGAGCAAGGGAGCCAGGGGTTAGCCGGAAGAGCCGCTCACTGGCTGCATGCGGATCGGAGCTCGCGTGTGATCTCCTGTGCGATGCTCCGGGCCTTGGGCAGGTCCTCCGGCATGAAGGAGATTGCTCCAACGACAGGGTGTCCTCCGCCTCCGTAGCGTTCGCACAGGGCAGCCAGGTTCTGCGTCCGCGGCCGAGGGCTCCAGGGATTGGATCCCACCGATATCTTGGCGCGAAAACTGGAAAGGCTCACACCAACGCAGTAGGTAGCCTGGGGATAGAGGTAGTACGGGATGAACTTGTTGTAGCCTTCGAGATCGTTCCCGCTTACATCAAAGTAGACCGTACCATCGGAACAGTCGGCCTTACCGCGGATGATCTCGATTGACTCGAGGTGGCGCTGGTACAGAGGGCGGAAAGCCGCCTGGACCCAATCCAGTTCCATGATCTCCGCCAGCGACTTCTGCTGAAACTCGGTGACGAGAGCGTGCAGGTGCGTCGATGCCCGAACGCCTTCGATGACCATCATCAATTTCATCGCCGGTTCGCGCAGTTCGACTGCGGCCTGCGCGTCGGCGAACTGCGCTCCATCGATGAGGTCCGCCCAGCGTATCAATTCCGCCAGCCGGCTCGAATCGAATCCGAAACACTCCCGGACTTTCTCGGCAATGAACTTGGTGCAGGACCGGTAGCTTGCGTCGTGGAACTTCCTGCCACTGCGGTCTGCCCGGAAATGCGCTTCGTCCTCGGAGCTGAGAAATGCGCTCTGGTGGTGATCAAACCACCAGGTCAGGCGCGGGTCGCTCGAATACTTGAAGTCGACGATGGCGTTCTGATCCCCGTCAAACCTGACGTCAAGAAACAGTTGCCCGGCACGGTGCGCGAGCCCCTCGTAGAAGAACTCGACCTTCGGGTCGATGGCGCTCCGGCAGAAGTTGCTGAACACAGCTGCCGATGCCAGCCCGTCGAAGCAGTTATCGTGGAAGAATACCTTCATCTTCATGGCGTTCCGCAACCGCACAGGTCGGTACTCCGCATCCAATGCCTTCAGCAAGTGTCTGCTCGGAGGGCGTCCCGGGGGATCAACAAGAATGCGTTACACTACCACAGGGCTGCTGAACGATCAACCCTGCTCAAAGACTGCATTGCTCCTGGAAGCGCGGACCTGCCATGTGCCGTATGAAGAATGCAGAATACAGAACTCAGAATTCAGAAGAAAAATCAGCGACTTGAGAGGCAAGCTAATCCTCAGACACCCATTCTGAGTTCTGAATTCTGTATTCTGAATTCTTAGATTAGTCGGAGAGCAAGAGCTTCGCGATCGTCTGCAGCTGCATGTTGGATGTGCCCTCATAGATCTTCCCGATCTTGGCATCGCGGTAGTACTTCTCCGCCGGGTACTCTTTGGTGTAGCCGTAGCCTCCAAAGAGTTCGAGACTGAGACTGGTCACC
>JAFNAH010000135.1 GCA_017860075.1 Acidobacteriota bacterium
ATCAGGAACTCGTTTCTGCCCGACCTGGGTTCCGACGATATCTGGGCAAGCCCGCCGAAGATGAACAGGCGGATGCTCAGGACCTTTATGCCCTGCTTGAGCGCCACCAGGGAATGGGCCAGTTCATGGGCCAGTACGGAAAGAAAGAAAAGGGACGCCGCTGTAATCCCCATAAGCCAGTACTGCGGCGTGGAATGTAACTTCTCCGCCGGCGGAAAGTAGCTCTCCGCCATGGAATAGGCCACCAGGAAGAAGATGATGAACCACGAGTAGTCGAGCGTGATCTGGATGCCATGGATCCGGAGAAGGTTCAGGCCACGAAGTTTCATGGAGAGTATATACCACGAAGGGAAACCTGATTCCCATGCCGGGGTTGATACTCCGTGTGGGGCGGGTTCTCAGTCCGCCCCGGCGGCTCAAGAGACCGCCGCACATGTTGCACGTAACATGCTGCGCGGGCCGTTTCGCTCCCGGGAACTCAACTCGCGAGGGTTCGTCGGGACTGTTTGTCCGTCGCCTCAGTCTGTTATCATAATTGTTTCGAATGGGAGGCATTTCCGTTGATCAAAGCACTGATACTCGCCGGTGGCAAGGGTGCCCATCTGCGCCCTCTCGCATTGCACATACCCAAACCAGTGGTGCCCCTGGCCAACATTCCGTTCCTGTTTTTCCAGATCGACCGGATCAAGAGAGCAGGCATCACCGAGATCATCCTCAGCCTCTCCTATCAGCCGCGGAAGATCATGGACATCTTCGGCGACGGGACGAAGTTCGGCGTCATTATCCGTTACACGCACGAGGAATTGCCCCGTGGTACGGCCGGCGCGTTCAAGGCTGCTGAGAACCTGATCGAAGATACGACGCTCGTCCTCAACGGCGATGTTCTCACCGACACCGATCTGGAGGACGTGATCCGCTACCACCGCACCCGAGAGGCGGAGGTTACCATTGTGGCCGCCCGCGTGATGAACCCGACAGGCTACGGGCTCGTTGTCCCTGACGAATCCGGGCGGGTGGTCCGTTTTACCGAGAAGCCGGCCGAGGACGAAGTGACCGGCAACACGATCAATGCCGGGATCTATGTCCTCGAGCGTTCCATGCTGGGGCGAATCCCGGCCGAAGGCTTGCAGAGCTTTGAGCGTGACATCTTTCCGGCGATGCTGCACGACGGCACCAGATTCTACGCCTACCTCACCCGCGGTTACTGGCAGGATATCGGCAGCCCGCGCAAGTACCTCGAAGCCCACTTCGGCATCATTTCGGGCAGGATGAAGCTGCCCGAGTACCCTCAGAAATCGTGCCCCCCGAATTCGTGGGACAAGGATCAGGTCTCCATCGACCAGGTGTCCATCCTCGACGGCGGTTGTGTGATCAAACCCGGTGTCGTAATCGAAAACTCGGTCCTGGGGGAGGATTGCCGCGTGGAGGAGGGTGCCCTGATAAGGGACTCTGTCATATGGAGCGGGACCAGGATCCGGGCGCAGGCACGCATCGAGCGCAGTATCCTCGGCCGGCAATGTCACATCGGTGAGGGCGCGCACCTGCGCCCCGGCACGGTGCTGGGGGACAAGAGCATCGTGACCGACTACAGCGTCATCTAGTGATGTCCGCGGATCGATCCTGTCCGGCCTGAGTGATCAACCTGGCCGCAGCACCTGGCCCAGAAGCCATTCCGCCGGGGATGGAACCCGTGGATCTGCTCTATTCCACTTCAGGCCCGCTGTGCAACAAAGGTGCGCCATGGACAAACTGACCGAACTCCTGCACATGATTGAACAGGACATGCTGCCGTCTGCGGCGGAGCCGTATCTCCGCCTGGCTGCCCGGTACTTCGACCTGAGCAGGAATGGGCAGCAGGCAAAGCCTGTTGCCCCGGACCCGGAATCCCTCATGCAGATCGCGACAAAATCGCCGCCCGAGACGGGGCGCACCGCAAAAGAGATCGTCGCGCAGATGGAGCGTGATCTGCTGCCGAACAGCAACTGGTTATATCACCCGCGCTGTCTGGGGCACCAGGTCTCAGCGCCGCTGCCGGCGGCGGTTTGGGCCGAACCGATCATCGGTGCGTTGAACCAGTCGCTCGCGGTCTGGGAAATGTCGCCGATGGCCACAGTCCTCGAGACCCGCCTTCTGCGCTGGATGGCCGACCTGGCCGGATTCGGGCACGATGCGGGCGGCGTGTTCACCTCCGGAGGTACGGAAGCAACGTTCACCGCGTTGCTCGCGGCGCGGGCCGCAGCGCTGCCGGATGCATGGGAGGAGGGGCTCGCAGTCGGCGCGGCTGTCGTCACCAGCGAGCACGCGCACTATTCCGTGGCACGTGCAACCGCTGAGCTGGGAATGGGTGCACGGAACTGCATCGCACTTCCATCCGCCGCATTCCGCGAGCATCCCGAGCGGCTTGCGGCCGAGCTCGATCGCCTGCAGGCCGAAGGACGCACCGTGGTGGCCGTGGTCGCCACGGCCGGATCCACCGCAACCGGCCGTTTCGACGACCTTGAACTGGCAGGGAGGCTGTGCGGCGAGCGCTCAATCTGGCTGCATGTCGACGGCTGCCACGGCGCCTCCGCCCTGCTCTCCGCTCAACATCGCAAACGGCTCAAGGGGCTCGAAAAGGCAGACTCGATTTCCTGGGACCCGCACAAGATGATGCTTCTGCCGCTATCGACCGGCGCCCTCCTGGTGCGGGACGAGCGCCGCCTGGAGGCAGCCTTTTCGCAACGAGCCCCTTACCTGTTTCATGGCCAGGCGACGGACCGGGTCTGGGACCAGGGTGTCCGCAGCTTCCAGTGCTCACGCCGGGCCGACGTACTGAAGCTCTGGATCGCGCTCGAGCGATATGGAACCGCCGCTTTTGGCAGCCTCTACGAACACCTCTGCGCAACAACGTCGGCCATCTATGACTCGGTTCGACGCCGGCCTGTGTTTGAAGCGGGCCCGGAGCCTGAATGCAATATTCTGTGTTTCCGGTATATCGGGAAGGGAAACCTGGATGAAGCAGAACTCGACACTCTGAACGCTTCGATGCGCAGACGACTGAACGGCTCGGGCCTGGGCTGGATCACAGGCGCTCGCGTGAACGGCCGCGATGTCTTGCGGATGACGGTGATGAACCCGCGCACTCGTCCGAGCGACGGAGAGGCGATCCTCGACGCTCTCGAGCGGGACGGTCGCGCGCGTGAAAGAGCCGGGGCGAGGTGACGGTGCCTGCGACGTGCGGCTCCTCCCGCCACGCCACGGCAGGCTGAATTGCGGCCAGTCTCGGGATCGGCCTTGACAGACGGCCAACCCGATCCCAAGGTCGCCGCCCAATCACGAATCCGAACCGCGATTCCGATTGCGATCGCGATTCCGATGACGAGACCGGGGATTGACGACTTACCCCGTCTGTGGCCTCCGGAAATACTCGATGATCTGCTCGGCTGCCTTGGGGCCCACGTAGGGGGCGAGTTCCTCGAAGTTGGCCGACCGAACCCGCTCGAGGCTCCCGAATGCGCGGAGCAGAACTTTCCTGCGGACTTCGCCGATGCCCGGGATATCCAGCAACTCTGAATCAAAGTCGCGCAGCTCGCGCCGTTTCCGATGGTAGGTCACCGCGAATCGATGGGCCTCGTCCCTCATGGTCTGGAAAAGTTGCAGCAGCGGAGATTCCCCCGGCAGCCGGATCGGTTCGTCTTCCCTCCCCCTGACGAAGATGATCTCCTCCTTCTTGGCAATCGCGGCGACGGGCAGGCGCTCGAGACCCAGGTCCTCAAGCGCTTCGCCCGCGGCCGACAGCTGTCCTTTTCCGCCGTCGATCAGTACAAGGTCAGGCAGAGAGGCTTCGTCCTCCTCCAGCACATTTTCATAGTGACGATGAACCGCTTCGCGCATTGAGGCGAAGTCATCGGGGCCTTTGACACTCTCGATCTTGAACTTCCGGTAGGCGCTTCTCTTCATCTCGCCGTTTTCGCAGACGACCATGCTGGCGACAGTGTCGGCCCCCTGAATGTGCGATACGTCGAAGGTCTCGACTCTGCGGGGGAGTGCCCCAAGGTGCAGTATTTCCTGCAGGGGTGCCAGCAACTCAGCCCCTTTGGGCTTGAGAACGCGGAAGCGGGTTTCAAACGACATGCGTGCGTTTCGCATGACCAGATCCAGCAGTCCGGACTTGAGGCCGCGCTTCGGTGACCGGATGTGCACGCGCCGGCCTCTCCGTTCCGAGAGCCAGGACTCGAGCACTTCGGCATCTTCGATGTCGGCAGGGATATATATCTCGACCGGTGTAAACGTGTCCTGCAGGTAGTACTGCTTCAGCGCTGCGGAGAAGAATTCGCTGGGCTCGAAGGAAATCAGATCCTCCCAGTAAAACTCGCGTCGCCCGACGATGCGCCCCCCGCGCATCGCAAAAACCTGCAGCGCAAGGCGCGATCCCTCCTGGAAATACCCGAACAGGTCACTGTCATCCTGCCCGGCCAGGATCATCTTCTGCCGCTCGGACATGTCGCGGACCATGGCAATCCAGTCGCGATAGAGAGCTGCAGCCTCGTAG
The DNA here is from genome assembly GCA_017860075.1 of Acidobacteriota bacterium. Lineage (GTDB taxonomy): Bacteria > Acidobacteriota > UBA6911 > UBA6911 > UBA6911 > JACADW01. The sequence continues at coordinate 4,532 of JAFNAH010000135.1, forward strand.
CGAAGCTGTTCCGACGCTTCGTTCATCCGGCTTTCCAGTTGTCGGATCAGTTCCTCGGATTTTCCCGACAGCAACAGTTTTACGTCCTCGACCGCGCGGCCGTATTGTTCCCGGCCGCAGAGCCCCGCCACGCACGGCCCCAGGCAACGTTTCATCTGGTAGTCGAGGCACGGCCTCGGAAGGCTCCCGTCAATCTCGAGGTTACACGTGCGCAGCTTGAAGTACTTGTTGATGAGCTTGATGGTCTGCCTGGCATAGCTGGCCGGGAGGAAAGGGCCGAAGTAAAGGGCCCCGTCCCGCTTTATCCTCCGGGTGATGAAAATGCGGGGGTATGGTTCGTTCACCGTCAGTTTCAGGTAGGGGAAGCTCTTGTCATCCTTCAGATTGACGTTGTACCGGGGCTGATTCTTCTTGACGAGTGTGCTCTCGAGGATCAGCGCCTCGACTTCGCTGTCGGTGACAATGCATTCGACGTCTGCAACCTCCGAAACGAGGCGGTCGGTCTTGGGATCGAGCGGGCGGCCCTCCTGGAAATAGGAACGCACGCGGTTGCGCAGGGACTTGGCCTTCCCCACATATACGATCTTCCCGGAAGAGTCCCTGTACAGGTAAACCCCGGGAGAACCGGGGAGTTTCTCGATCTTTTCCTTCAATGTGGGGGTGACATTCACCATGCAGACCAACTGTACTGACAAAGGTTAGCAGATTACCGGCAGGCGTACTGAGGACGGCCTTCGGGCCGGCAAGGCACCCGGCGCGGGAGCGCAGGATCAACCTCGCGATTGCGGGCCGTCGTGGCGACCGACGGCAGGACGCTCCGCCGGTTACGTCCT
>JAFNAH010000611.1 GCA_017860075.1 Acidobacteriota bacterium
AGAGAATTCAGATCCAGGATCTTGATCTTCTTGTTTTCGGGGTGGGAAGCCTGTTGTTCGCTGAGGCCGAGTTCAGTCTCCGCCAGCGCCGGTCTCGCGGTCGCGGAGAATGCCATCCCGCGCCCGAAGTGGTAGATCGATCGAACAAAAGGCCAGTCGGCTGCGGGCGCGGCCTCCCTTTCGATTGCCTCCCAGTGTCCGAATCGGACCATCGTCATCATCGGCAGCGCTCGCAGTAAGTGGGCAAAGCCCAACAGGCCTTCGTCGGGCGCGTCGTGGCCGTGCTGGGAAGCCACCTTGCGCGCGGCCTGCAAAGCGTCGGTGCTCCTGCCCTCCATCGCCAGAACAGCCGCGAGGAAATGAGTATTGTGAGGGTAATACAGTGCCGGATAGATGCCCTGCGCCCGGCATTGGGTGATGTAATCCTCGTCCGCCGCAATCGCTTTGATGTTGGCAGCGGCTGCGTCCTCATACCGTCCCACGCGGATGTAAATGTGACTGGGCATATGTACCAGGTGCCCCGCGCCCGGCATCAGCTGGCCGAGACGGTCCGCACTCGGTACGGCAAGATCCACTTCGTCGGAGGCTTCCATCAAATGGATATACATGTGATGCGCGCCGGGATGGTCCGGGTAGAGCCGGATCGTCTGCTCGAGCGCGGCTCTCGCGTCCGCAATGCCGGGCTGGGGTTTGCCGTCCTTAGTCCAGTAGTCCCAGGGGCGCGTATTCATCACGGCGTCGGCGTAAAGCGTTGCGACGTCAGGATCCTTCGGGAAACGCGACCAGACGCCCCGCATCGCGCGGGCATAGGCGGCATTCACCTTCACACGCTCACCCTCAGACACGTCGGCGGCAAACCGCGCCTGCAGTGCATCGATTAGAGCCTGTTCCTTCTCGCTGGCCGAGGTCCTCCTTTTTACTGCCTCGCGGATCGCGTCGTGTCCCTGCTGCTCACGGTCCGGCCCTATTGCGGAATCGTTGATGTTCGGCGATAGCGCGAGAGCCTGGCCCCAATAGGCCATCGCACAATGATCGTCGTTGCGCGCCGCTTCGCGAAACGATCGCAAGGCTTCAGCGTGATTGAAGGCGTAGATCAGCCTCATGCCCTGGTCGAAATACCGCTGCGTGTGTCGTTACCGGAACGTGAAGGTTCCCGAGATTATCAAGCAGGGGAGCGAGGCGGCCGGCTTCCGTGGTGTGCTTCAGGCTTGCGGCGTCTTGCCCACTTGACCACGCCCCAAGCAGAGAGACCATGAGGGCAACTGTCTGAAAACTCATGCGGTCGACTCCTTTCGCCCAAGGTCACGCGTGCCTGGCCGTTCGGTCAGCTCGGCGTGAACCTCACGGCCCAAACGCACGACAAGTTGCGGCATCGCTTCGATGTCGCCAGTTGAGGCCCGGAAATTCACGATGCAGAAGCGCAGAGCATACTTCCCGGCGATCACAGCATTGGAGATGAACGCCTCGCCGCTGTTCTCAATGGCCGCGAGCAGGCGCTGATTCAGATGGTTCAGATAGTCCTCTGTCTGTTGAGAACCCAGACTGGAACGCAGCTCTCCGGGGACGTAACGCAGTGTCGTGATGCTGAGGTGGTTCGTGATTGCCTCCAACTCGGGATTCTCCGCCGCTGAGTCGTACAGGTATCGAGCCAGAGTGATGTCATCCTGAATCATCTCACGGTAACCTGAGGCTCCTGCGTGCTGCAGTGAGAGCCAGACTTTGAGCGCGCGAAATCCACGCGAGTTTTGAGGCCCCATGTCAAAGTAGTTCACGCCCTCAACGTCGAAATTGTAGTAAGGCGGGTGATAAGAGAACGCATCCCTCAAAGCAGCGGAGTTGCGGACGAGTGCACAGCCCGCCTCGAGTGGCGCGTACAGCCATTTGTGAGGATCCACGGCCACGGAATCAGCCGACTGAAGTCCCTTGAGGTCCGGCGGCGCTCCCGCCACGGCCGCCGCGAATGCCCCATATGCGCCATCGACGTGGAACCAAAGTCTGTGCTCCTGGCAGAACCCCGCCAATTCCGGCAACGGGTCGACCGCGCCGGTGCTGACCGTCCCGGCAGAGCCGACCACGAGAAATGGTTGATAGCCCTGGTCGATATCCTGCCGGTACCGGCGTTCCAGTTCGTCCACATCCATGGGCTGCCTTCCGTCGATCCAGTGAATCGCCTCTGTGCCGAGCCCTGTCAGATCGGTGGCCTTCTGGATCCAGGTGTGAGTTTCCGCGGAGGCGTAGACACAGAGACGCGGACCGCCGGCGACGCCTTGCTTGCGAACATCCCAGCCAGACAGCGCGGCACGCGCAGCCAGGAAGCACGTGAGATTGGCCATGTTGCCGCCGCTCAGGAGCAGGCCGCCGCAGTCGGCCGGGTAGCCGATGAACTGCGCGAGCCATCGAATTACCTGGGCTTCCATTTCGGTGGCCATGGGAGACAGTTTCCAGGCACCGACATTCGCATTTACGGCAGCGGCCAAAAAGTCCGCCAGCATGCCGATGGGAGCAGCGCTGGATGTGATGTAGCCATAGAAACGCGGATGGCCGTTGAAAAGGGAGTGCTCAAGCAGCAGACCCGTGGCGTCCCGCAGCAGCGCCATGGGATCCTTGCCCTCCTCAGGCAGCACACGGGTCGCAGCCAAGGCCGCGCGAACTACCTCCGGGGACTCCGCGGGCGTGACGGGATGTGTGCGTATGGAAGCGAGGAGGCTCGCGATCCGATCAACGAGCTCGTGACCGAGTAAGCGAAACTGCTCGTCCGTCATGTCGAGAGGAGCGGTGCGAGATCTGAGTTCTTCGATACGAAGGTCGTAAGACATACTTGTTTACCGTAAACCTTCGAACAGGTCGGTCTCCAGTTTGCGTCCGCCATTGACCGAGCTGTAGACGCGATAGAACTCCTGTGAGCCCCAAAGTGC
>JAFNAH010000136.1 GCA_017860075.1 Acidobacteriota bacterium
GACTTTGCCATGGGCGGGCACAATAGAAACCAGGAATGCGCTGAAGAGCGGAACCAGGCGCGGCATTTCTTACCTCCTTCAGGCCACGGTGCGAATGCACCATTGAATCTGACCCAACCAAGACTCGGAGAGCGTGCCGGGAAATGCAACCAGAATCTTTCGGGTCCCGTGCTATTCTGCGTCGCCGAGCGTTTTCGGAACGGAGGGTGATCATGAGCCGTGCGAGGAACTTCGTGTTTGTGTTGATCATTGCCCTGGCTCTCGTTTGCTCGGGTTCATGCCGCAAACAAGGCCTCACCTATGATCTGGTTATCGTCAATGGCCGCGTCGTGGACGGATCCGGCGCCGGTCCAATTGAGGCAGACGTCGCCGTCATTGGAGACTCCGTTGTCGGCGTTGGATCACTCGACCCGGAAGCGCGCGGGCAGGCCAGGCGCGTCATCGACGCCCGGGGATTGGTCGTCTGCCCGGGATTCATCGACATCCACACTCATTCGGACTATCCGCTCCTGGTCGATGGGACTGCCCAGAGCAAGATCCGGCAGGGTGTCACCACCGAGATCCTGGGCGAGTCGGATTCCGCCGGCCCGATCCAGGGCAAGATGGAAAGGTCGGCTCCCTACGGGCTGCATGTCGACTGGAGAACCCTTGGCGAGTATTTCAAGCGGCTCGAAAGGGGTGGCATTTCGGTCAACGTGGGATCGTTTGTCGGCGCCACCCAGGTGCGCAGGTGCATCCTGGGTGAGGAAAGCCGGGAACCGACCCGCCCGGAGATGGAACAGATGAAGCAGCTGGTCACAGAAGCCATGCAGGACGGGGCACTGGGGCTTTCCGTGGCCCTGCTCGTCCCCCCCAACACCTATCACACCACCGCGCAGCTGATCGAGCTCGCCTCGGCCGTGAAACCCTTCGGAGGCCTCTACCTGACACATATCAGAACCGAAGGCGAAGGAATCGAGACGGCGATCGGCGAGGCTCTCGAAGTCGCCGAGAAGGCTCAGGTTCCTGTGGACATCCTGCACCTCAAGATTGCCGACCGCCGCCTCTGGGGCAGGATGAAGAATGTCTGCGACCTGATCGAAGGTGCCAGGAGCCGCGGGATACGGGCCTCCGCGGACCAATACCCGTATGTCGCCGGTCAAAACAACCTGGTTGCGCTCGTGCCTCCATGGGCCATGGAAGGCGGGCACGAAAAGATGCTGGCCCGCCTGCGGAATCCTGTGGAGCGCCGTCGCATCGAGAAGGATCTCCATGCGGGCATTCCCGGTTGGTTCAACCACTACCTTGCCATGAGCGGCTGGGAAGGGTGCGTGGTTGCATCGGTAAGGACCGAAGCCAACAGGAAATACGAAGGCAAATCAATCGCAGAGATTGCCCGGCTCTCCGGCAAACGACCGGCGGATGCGGTGTTCGACCTGCTCGTTGACGAGCAGGGATCAGTCCCGGCCGTTTCCGCGTGTGCTGGGAAAGTACGTGCGCGAAGAACACGTCCTGACACTGCCTGAAGCAATCCGCAAGATGACTTCGCTGAACTCAGAGAAACTCGGTATTGAGGATCGGGGTCTGTTGCGCGCCGGGAAGAAAGCCGACATCACTATCTTTGATTCAGAACGAGTCACGGACCGGGCCACGTTCGAAAACCCGCACCAGTACCCCGTCGGGATCGAGTACGTCATCGTGAATGGCGTTCCGGTCCTTGAGAAGGAACAGCACCTGGGTACCAAGCCTGGCCGGGTCCTCAGGAAAAACGCACCGGCCGCCGCCGGAAGACAGTGATTTTGGGGACAGGCTACTCAACCTCGAAACTCGCTCCGACGGTCTCCGCCGAAGAAGTCTGCGCCTGCCTCTCAATCCGGGAATGAAGCTCTGGAGTTTCGAGGTTGAGTAGCCTGTCCCTGTAATTACTTCGCCAGCGCTGCGCTGTGGGTCCGAAGCTTCTGAATCGCCGCGATGATGTGGTCGATGTCACTCCGACTCGCAAGTAGCATGTTCTGCGTGATCCCCACTGTCGTGTCGCATACCTGCTTGTTGCCCTTCAAGGCGCCGAGGCTCTCCCGGTAGGCACGCAACCTCTGTTCGCTCCAGAGGCGTTTGAATCCGCGCGAGGCGATGGCTTCGTCGAGCAGGCCGTCGTAGTACTGTTCGCTGTATACACTCGAACACGGTACCCCTTCCGCGGAGAGTGCTTCCATGAATCTGTCACGGGAGAGGCGGTTGAACTGCGCGGCGTCGTAGCGGAACGCATAGAGATGCCAAACCGCCCGGCTGTTTTCCGGCAGGCGCACGGGTGTAATCCCGGGAATCTTCGAAAGGTTGGCCGTAAGGTAGTCGGCGGTTTCGCGGCGTATTGCGGTCTCCTTCTGCAGTTTTTCGAACTGCTGCAGAAGAAGCATGGCCTGGGGCTGCATCATGCGATAGTTGTTGCCGCGCGTGAAACTGCCCTTGCCTTTGAAGCTGCCGATGGAGCGGCCGCAGTTGTGGAAAGCATTGCAGCGGTCAATCAGCTCCTCGCTCATGCTCGTGATCGCGCCGCCTTCGCCGGACGGGATGTGCTTGGATTCCTGGAAACTGAAACAGCCCACGTCGCCGATCGTTCCGCACTTGTGACCCTTGTATTCCGCAAGCCACGCCTGGCAGGCGTCCTCTATGACCGCCAGCTTGTGTTTCTTTGCGATCGCGTTGATCGGGTCCATGTCGCACGGCATTCCGAAGATGTGCACGGGCACAATCGCGCGGGTGCGGTCGGTGATCCGGCTTTCGATGGAGGCGGGATCCATCGTGAGCGTCGCCGGGTCGGTGTCGGCGAAGACGGGTAGCGCCTTGGTCGTGAGGATGGAGTTGTACGTGGCGATGAACGTATAGGGTGAGGTGATGACCTCGTCGCCGGCATCCACTCCCATCACGTGGAGACTGACTATAAGTGCGGTGGTACCGCTCGCAGTAGCCAGGCATTTTCTGGCGCCGAGAAGTTGCGCGTAAGCCGCTTCGAAGTCGGTCACATGGGTACCGGATCCGCGAAACCACTTGCAGCTGCGGTAAACCTCCAGCATTTTCGGCTCCCAGGCTTCCCGCCACTGCGGCCACGGCAGCCATCCGCCCTTGTGAACCGGCGTGCCGCCGAGCAATGCGGGCTTATCGGAGTCGGCAGCGAATACGGTCGGCCCTCTGCGGGCGCTCAGCCACGAGAGAGCGGCACCGCCCGCCGCTCCGGTTCGGATGAATCCGCGTCGTGTGAGATCTTCCTTCATGGTCTTATCTCCTTGGTATCAGGCCGTTGTCACACTGCAGGGTAAGAGTCCTCCACCACTGATTATCAGGCGTCCTCCTACTCTACTGCGACACCCATCCAGCTGAAAGCGGAATCCTGAGAGCGGGGGATAAGAGAGCAGCGACCGACAACTTCCGGGGAGCTCATTTTCGCTGAGAACCACCTTGCAATATCGTGGACCGTGCTCTAAGCTCGGTCCGGCTGATGTGACGGTACCGATAATTGCATGCGCGCGCCGCCGATCCTCCTTCTCTTGTTGCTGACGACCCCTCCTGCCTGGGCGGCATCCGTGACCGACCGCGCGCAGGAGATACGCGCACTCTGGGTGGATGCCTTCCATGAAGGAATCCGCTCGCCGGCCGAGGCAAACCGGCTGGTGGTTGAAGCGAGAGCGGCGCACATAAACGTTTTGTTTGTTCAGGTGCGTCGCCGTGGAGACTCGCTGTACACGAAATCGATCGACCCGCCGCTCGACGATCCCGCGTACGACCCGGGATTCGACGCACTGGCGTACATCATCGACCTGGCTCATCGGGAGGGAATCCAGGTCCATGCCTGGTTAAATGCGACCCCCGCCTGGCAGGGCACCAGGCCGCCGCGCGACCCGCGCCATGTTTTCAATCAACACGGATTGTCCAGGAAAGGCGCCGAAAACTGGCTGACCATGACTCGAAAGGGGGAGGCCCGTTTCCCGGCCGGCTATTTCCTCGATCCCGGACATCCGGCAGCCGCTGCATACATGACGGAGGTCTGCCTCAATGTCGTCCGTAACTATGCCGTAGACGGGATCCACTTTGACTACATACGGTACCCTGAAACCAGGGATCGCTCGCCGCGCGGAGCGTCCGTCGGGTACAACCCGGTAAGCCTTCAACGATTCCGGCTGGCGGCCGGCCGCAATGACGTTCCGGAACCGGGCGACGAGCAATGGATGGCCTGGCGCAGGGATCAGGTCACTCAACTGGTCCGCCGGATCTACCTTGAAGCCAAGGCCGCAAAGCCCGGCATCAGGGTTAGTGCCGCAGCCGTTGCGTGGGGAAAGCCTCCGACCAAAGAATCCGATTTCCTGGATGCGGTTCCCGGGCAGAAAGTGTTTCAGGATTGGCACGGCTGGCTGAAGGAGGGGATCCTGGATCTCGTAGTGCCCATGAACTACGCGCGGGAAGCCGATCCCACTGTCCGGAGATGGTTCGACGGCTGGATCCAATGGGAGAAGAGCCACAAGCACGGACGACAGTTAGCCGTGGGCATCGGCGCATACCTCAATTCAAAAGAAGCGAATCTTGCCCAGATCGCCCGGGCGCTCGAGCCCGGGTCCGGCAGGCGAATCGACGGCGTGTGCTTCTTCTCGTACGCGAACCCCTTCGCCTCCCGACACGAGGCCCTGGATGCTGCAACGCCGATCCAGAGCCAAGCGACAGGTCCTGTAAAGCGTATGCTGTACCTGTCCGCCGGCACAGTCTCAGACCAGGGAGCCTTTGATCAACCGGCGCCACCGGCCGCCGGGAAAGAACGAACCTTGGCGCAGGCCGGGAGTGATGCGGCGGAGACCGCTCTCAGCACGCATCGGGCCCTCATCGATCCGCGGATCCCGTTGTATGGTGCGGGAGAGCCGTCTCCCCGTGGCGACGCTCGCGGCCGCGGTGACGGCGGCATTAACTCAGGATTTTTGAATCTCAACCCGGGCAAGAATGGGGCCGTCATCGAAGGATCCTTGCCCAGACGAACTGTGCTCGACGTCGACCGCAGCAAAGTCCCCCGAGCTACACTCTAAGAACATTGGTGGACTGGTTCCTCCCTCTTCAGTCTGGAAACAGGAATCAAACCTATGTTTGATCTCCTGGGAACGCCGGCCAGGGACAAGCGGCTCGTGATTGATGAGACAGACCGTATTCCGCCGTGAAATCAAGTCATCAGGGAAACTCCGGCCTGGCTTGACCGCCACCTGGGTCCCGCGAAATAGAACCGAATCGAGGTCGCCATGTTTGCATTGATCAGAAGAACCGCATTGTTCCTGATGCTCGCATCCCTGCCGGTGCCTGCACAGGACCACACCGGCGCAGTCCAGCTGCGTGTGAGGCCGGACCGGGAAGGTTGGACTTACACCGTCGGGCAGCAGGTGGCGTTCTACATAACCGCGACGCGGGACGGCTTTCCGCTCAGGGAGGCCCGTGTCACCTATCAGGCTGGCCCGGAGATGATGCCTCCCGCGCAGGAACAGACGGCCCCTCTTCCGCCCGAGGGTATGCGGGTTACCGGAGGGACGATGTCAGAACCGGGCTTTCTTCGCTGCATCGCGACCCTGGAATTCGAAGGCAAGAAGTACCGGGCTCTCGCCACTGCTGGCTTCGAGCCGGAGAAGATCAGGCCCACGGCGCAGGATCCCGCAGACTTCGACGACTTCTGGAAGCGCGGCAAGGAAGAACTCGCGCAACTCCCGATTGACGCCAAGCTCACGCCGCTGTTTGACTATAGTACCCCGAAAGTGAACGTCTTCCAGGTGAGCATCCAGAACGTCGGACCCGGCGGATCCGGAAGCCGCCTCTACGGAATTCTGTGTGAGCCCAAAGCCGAGGGGAAGTACCCTGCCATCCTCAACGTGCCTGGGGCGGGAGTCCGGCCGTACCGGGGACTGGTGGACATGGCGGAAAGAGGTTTCATTACGTTTCAGGTCGGGATCCACGGCATACCGGTAACTCTCGATCCGCTTGTCTATGATTCGCTGCGCTCGGCCGCGCTGGACGGTTACTGGACCTTCGGGCTCGACAGCCGCGATCGCTATTACTACCATCGCGTCTACCTGGGTTGCGTCCGCGCGAACGACTTCCTGGTCAGCCACCCGAAGTACGATGGCCGCAGCCTGCTGGTCACGGGGGGCAGCCAGGGAGGAGCACTGTCCATAGTGACTGCCGCTCTCGACCCGCGCGTGACCGCGCTCGCGGCTTATTACCCGGCGCTGTCGGACCTGACCGGTTATCTCAAAGGCCGTGCAGGCGGCTGGCCGCACATGTTCCGGTCGGAGAAAGACCCGACCCTTCGCTTGAAGGAAAAGATCGAGACGTCCGGCTACTACGACGTGGTGAATTTCGCGCGGCGTGTAAGAGTCCCGGGACATTACTCCTGGGGCTACAACGACGAGACATGCCCGCCGACTTCAATGTACTCGGCATACAACGTCATCCCCGGTCCCAAGTCGCTACTGCTGGCGCTTGAGACGGGGCACAACACGGTGCCGGAGCAGGTGGAGCGCGTGAATCGCTGGATCGAGGATTTCCTGAGGGCGCGGGCCCTGGGCCAGCTCCTCCCCGGGATAGAGGTCGTCAGAGGCTGCCCGTACAACTCCGGGCCGGACATGCCGTTTGCCGATCCGTGGGACAACGAGGGTCCGCAGGGGCAGCGTGAGTCGGTCCGGCGCCCCACTCCCTTCGTCGAACTTCCGCTCAACGCAACCGAAGACAGGCTGGCGGGC
>JAFNAH010000137.1 GCA_017860075.1 Acidobacteriota bacterium
ACGAAATTCCTGTCGGGTTTCAGCGACCTCCTGGCCGGCATGATACTTGGCCGGGACGCGGAGATGATCTCCGAACTGCGCGGCACGCGGGCAATTCTGGGTAACATTCTGCAGGCTGATGAATGCTGGATGCTCAACGGCCGCCTGCCGACGGTGTCTCTCCGGATGCATCGTCAGAGCAAGAATGCCCAACGGATAGCCGAGAATCTGGCCCGGCACCCGAAGCTCAAGAGAATGCGATATCCGACGCTGTTCACCGACCCGGAACAGATCAAGATCCGGGATGCGCAGTGCAGCTTCCCCGGGTCCCTCTTCGCGTTCGAACTCGATGGTGGCAAGCATGCCGCTTACGAGTTCCTGCGGAGGCTCAAGATCGCCAGGAACGCTGTCAGCCTGGGAGGTGTGGAGACGCTGGCGTGCCATCCCTGGACCACAACCCACTCCGAATTCTCCGATGATGGCAAGCGTGAGGCGGGTATCTCGGAATCGCTTGTTCGCATTTCGATCGGGATCGAGGATTGGCGGGATCTACTGCATGAGTTTCGCTCGGCTCTGGACAGCCTGTGAACGTTCAGGACGACATGCGGGGATCGGCCGTGGTCGTCTCCCCGACTTCGCCCCTGCCAGGCGGTGATCCCGGTCGATCGTTCGCGGAGGTTCTCTCTTGAAGATCGCGACCTGGAATGTCAACGGCGTTCGCGCGCGGGAAGCCCAGCTCGTGGAATGGATCGGGCGGGATCGGCCCGATGTCGTGTGCCTGCAGGAGATCAAAGCCGCTGTCGAGCAGGTCCCCGCTTCCCTGAAGGAGATCGAGGGCTACTGGAACTACTGGCATGGACAGCGAGCCTACTCGGGTGTCAGCCTGCACATCCGACGCGACCTGTTCGCAACGGCACCGGAATACGGTCACCCGCCTTACGATCATGAGACGCGCGTCGTGGCAGCCAGGTTGGGCGGGCTGGTGATCGCTTCCATCTATGTCCCCAACGGCGGAAAGGACTTCGAGGCCAAGATCCGTTTTCTGCAGGCGATGAAGGAGTACGTGCGCGAGTCGCATGCCGGCGGCCTGGAATTGATCCTGTGCGGGGACATGAACGTAGCCCGGACCGACCTGGACGTGCACCCGAAGGAGAGGAATCCGAAGGTCATCGGCCAGAGGCCCGATGAGCGGGAACTCCTGGAGGGCATCATCGCCGAGGGATTGCTCGACGTCAGCCGGACACTGGATCCCGACAATGACGCCCTCTTCACCTGGTGGCCTCCCTGGCGCAGCATGCGTCAAAGAAACATAGGCTGGCGCATCGACTACATCCTCGCAAGCACCTCTCTCAGAGCCCGATTGCAGAGTTCCGCCGTACTGGCCGACGTCGGGACGAGCGACCACGCGCCGGTCATCGCGGAATTCAGCATCGCTTGACCGTCTGTGGTGAGCGACGCGGCGGGGTTGAAGAATATGCCGGAACAAGGTCAGCAGGAACGCCGGATCAGCCGCAGGAGTTTCACGGCGGGAGCGTGTACTTGCCTCGTAACGGGTGTGAGACTCGCCGCGGACTGTCTCGCTGAGGATCAGTTGCACGTCCTCGGCTCCGGCAACATCGAGCGGCTCAGGATGGACTTCAACGCCAGCCGCACCAAGGTACGCCTCTTCTGCGTCCTCTCCCCCACTTGAGCGGTATGCCTTCGAGGGGCCCTCGAAATCCAGACCATGCTGGTTCAGAGGCAGGAGAAGGAGCTGAGATCGTACTTCGTCTGGAGCTCGTTCCTCCCAACCGATAACGTGGAAGCGGCACGGTCGGCGACGGCCAGGTACAGCGCCCCTGACTCTGTCTTCTTCTGGGCGCCGGACTCCAGGCTGCCGGCGGACCTCGCCGTCACGCTTCGGCTCCCGGTCGGGCGTCCGGCATGGAAGGTGTACTTGCTGTACGGGCGAGGCACAATCTGGGACAGGCTCCCCCCGAGGCCTGCGTACTGGCAGCAGCAACTCGATGTCCTGCAGGGCGACAAGTTCGACATCGTGTCGTTGGAAGTGGAAATACAGCGCGCCCTGCGCGAATAGCGGCGGCGCAGCGGGGATATTCCGACGCCGCCCTCTTCCGACCAGAAGCTGGCACGAGATGGGATTTGGGACGCAGTCAAACGCCGACGGACACGGTTCCGGCCTTAGGATTCGATCCGCGTGCGTCAGTGATGTTCCGTGTCCAAAGATACTTCGTTCTCACCCATCCAGGATTAAGCCCGGTCTGTGCGGGAGTCCTGGAGCACAGGAAACCTTGAGAATCGTTATTTGGGGGCGGCCCGCTCCGACTTCGCCAACTCGTTGAGAATCGTGCCGAGGCTCTTCAACTCCTCACCGTACCTGGCCCAATCTCCTGCTCGCTGTGCCTCGATCGCCCGTCCGAACGCATCGCGCGCCTTGATAATCAGGTCGGCCCTCTCACCGGGTGCCGCGGCCACCGTGCCGGTCCCCGCAACGGGCGCGCTGGTCTGCTCGCCGGGTACCGGGATCTGGTCGCCGAAGATCCGGGCGATCGATGCCTCCAGGGTTTCCTCCATCGCGATCCTGTTCTCGTAGGCGACAATGACCCGTTTGAGCTCAGGGATCTTCCCGGTTTCAGAACGCAGGTACAACGGCCGCACGTAGATCAGGCCTTCCTCGATGGGAATCACCAGCAGCGTCCCCTGGATCACCTGCGATCCCCGCTGGTCCCACAGTGAGACCTGGCGGGAGATTTCCGCATCCTGATTGATGCGTGCCACAATCTGCTTTGGCCCGTATACCAGCTTCTGCTTCGGGAACCGGTACACCACGAGCTGCCCGTAGTTGGGCGCGTCGCTGCGCGCCACCATCCACGCGGAGAGGTTGTCCTTCCTGTTGGGCGTGAACGGCAGCATGAGGATGAACTCTTCTTCCTTCTTCTCCTGCGGCAGCCGCATTATTGTGTAGTATGGCACCATGGGGCTTTCGGCCTGGCCTGAGCTCAAGACCGGGACCTCCCACAAATCTTCCTTGTTATAGAAAATCTGCGGATTTGTCATGTGGTACATGGAATAGATGAACGTCTGGAAACGGAAGATGTCCTCCGGGTAGCGCACGTGGCGCTGAAGATCCGGCGGCATCTCCGCGATCGGCCGGAAGACGCCGGGAAAGATGCGCTGGTACACCTGGATCAACGGGTCTGTCGCGTCGGCAACGTACAAGTCCACCCTGCCGCTGTAAGCATCAACGACCGCCTTGACAGAATTGCGGATGTAGTTGCCGATTCCCTTCAGCGGCGTTGAATAGGGGTACCGGTCGCTCGTCGTGTACCCATCCTGGATCCAGTAGAGTTTGCCGTCCGAGATGACGATGTAAGGGTCCTGGTCAAGAGTCACGAAGGGGGCAACCTTCTGGACCCTGGTGCGAATGTCGCGGAAGTAAAGGAAACGGCTATCGGCCTTCAGCATCGGGGAGAGGACGATGTTGGGGTCCTTGAAGTAGATGGCGAACAGAAGCTTCCTCAGGAAGGACCGGACCGGGACCCCCCCTTCCCCTTTGTATGTGGCATACACGTTCTCTTCCCCTGCCGGGTAATCGAATTCCTTCTCGCTGGTCTTGACGATGACGTATCCCTTCGTCAACTCACCGTAATAAATCTCAGGCCGAGTGATCGCCAGAGAGGGTTCCAGCGCGCGCGGAGGGATGTCCTGAACAAGCAGCACCGGAAGCCCCTCACGCGTAACACGGTTCACCGGGCCAAGGGTCACGCCGTAACCGTGCGTATAGCTGAGGTGCTCGTTGATCCAGTTGCGTTCCGGCAGGCTCACGGAATTGAGTTCGCGCGGGGAAATCATCATCTGCTGCGACATGCCGTTCAGCATGTAGCGATCGTTGTCTACGGTGGCAAAATCATAGTAGGTGCGGATCTCCTGGATCTGGCTGAAGGCGTCCAGAAGGGGTTCATGGTCCCACAGCCGAATGCTCTGGACGGTGGCAGCGTTGTCCTGGATGTCCTGGCGGGAAAGCGCCTTGTCGCCTGAGAGGTTCCGTTCTTCGACCCGCTGCAGACCGTAGGCGTGAAGGGTGGCCCGGATGTTGTGCTCGATCTGGGGCGTCTCCCTGCCCAGTTCGTTGGGCGCCACGACGAATTTCTGGAGAAGCGCGGGGTACACACCGCCGAGCAGCGCCACCGCAAAGTACAAGCCGATGCCGCCGATAGCAGCCACGTTTCGGACCGCGAACGCGTTGTAGGCCAGCAGCAGCGCGCCAACAATCGCCGCTGCAACCTGAAGGTTCAAAAGCGGCAGGCGCCCGTGCAGGTCCGCATAGGTGGCTCCGAACATCGGTCCGCCGGATGAATACAGGACCTGGAAGCGGTCCAGGTAGGCATTGGCGGAGAGCAGAAGAAAAAAGAGGGCAAGCAGCAGCGAAATGTGCGTACGGATGTGACCGCGCTTGCTGAGGCTGTGAATCGAAAGGGCGCCTTTGAAGTAGTACAGGATGAGCGTTCCGGCGCCGGCCAGCAGGCACACGACCATGGCCAGGCTCACAACCTCGCCCATCAGGGGGAGCGAAAAAACGAAGAAGGAGATGTCACGGCCGAATATGGGATCGGTGGTCCCGAAATCAACCTTGTTCAACCAGCGCCAGACTCTTTCCCACTGCTGGGCTTCACGCAGACCAAGGAAGGCTGAAACGACCAGGGCCGCCAGCCCCGCGATTCTGTGCACCATCTGACGCGTGACAACATAGGCTGTGATTTGGCCCGTCGGCGTCGGGATTCCCAGCTGGATCTCACCGGGCCCCCGGTTCGCGTGGAGCAGATTCAGAAACAGGAAAATGAAGGCAGCCAGCAACGTCAGAGACGCGAGCATGCTTTGCGCGACGAGAGCAGTCGTAAAGACAACCGACTTCCCGAGTTCCTGGAACCAGAGGAAATCAAAATACAGGTCGACGGCGAAAGACAGCCCTCCCAAAAGCAGGAAGAGAGCCACCACCACTACGATCAGGGAGAATCTCTTGCGCATGATTGCCCTCGCGATATAAAGGTGAGTCCGCAGGATGACATCAGATCCGCGATAAATCAAGCAGACCGCCCGGACAAGCTGAAGGAGGTTGGCAAATGCAGCAACAGGGGTCCGGTCTGAGAGACCGGACCTACGCAGACCGGATGTGCCGCGAAGGAAACAAATGTGCGCGTATGTGCTATTGTAGGCTATATGGTTGAGAGCATGCAGCCGGCGGATGGCAGCATTCGCAAACGGGTCTTCATCCAGGCCAGTGCGGCCACGATCTATCGGGCTCTTACCGACGCAAAGGCGCTCAGCCACTGGTTCTGCGACAAAGCCACATCC
>JAFNAH010000138.1 GCA_017860075.1 Acidobacteriota bacterium
GGAGCGCTGGGTCGACCCGCGGAATTGGGCTTACGATTTCGATGAGGACCTGCCCGCAGGCGTGCGATGTGTCTTCCGCCTGCGCGCCGGGCTGAAGGCGCTCTCGGGAAGCGAGCTCGTCGGCGAACGCACCTTTGCGTTTTCGACCGGCGGTCCGGCCATCATCTCGTCGCGGCCTTACGAAGGATCCACGCACATCGACGAAGAGCAGATTTTCATTCTGCAGCTTGATGGCGACGCAACCGAACCTTCCGTTCTTTCAAATGCGGCGTTTACCGTGGAGGGCATCGGCAGCCCCATCGGTGTACGGATCGTATCCGGTGAGGAAAGAGACGCCATCCTGAAGGCGTCGTTCCGGTACATGGGGAAACCGCCCGCTCACCTGATCCTTTTGCAGTGCAGGCAACGGTTCCCTGCCGGAACGAAAGTAAACCTCGTCTGGGGCCGCGGCATCACGTCGCTGACGGGTGTGACGAACGAGCAGGACCAGGTTCTGCCTTTCGTTGTCCGTACTCCGTTCGTCGCCACGTTTCACTGCCAGCGGGAGAATGCGCAGGAGGACTGCATTCCGATCACCCCGATGAGAATCTCCTTCTCGGCCCCGGTCAAAGCATCGACAGTCCAGAAGGCGGTCCTGACCGGCCCCGCTGAGAAGCGGTGGCTTCCCAAGCTCCAGGCGTCTGACGATGAAAGCGACGAGAAATACATCAGCGGAATCGTCTTCGAGGGACCGTTCCCCGAGAGATCGTCCTTCACGATAAGTCTTCCCTCCGGACTGGCTGATGATGCAGGCCGGCCTCTGTCGAACGCAGGCAATTTTCCCCTGACGGTCAGGACCGGCGAGTACCCGGCGCTGGCGAAGTTTGCTGCCGGGTTCGGGATCCTCGAACTCAATGCCAATCCTCTCCTGCCGGTTACGCTCAGAAACGTCGAGCCGGAGATCTCAGCGAGGATGCTCGAGGTCGAGGGCGGCGAGGGAATGGTGGAACCCCCGGTGGAGAAGACGCGCGCACTCCCGGTTCGCGGAGAGATTGAGGGGAGAGTGCTGACGGTGCCTCCCGACAAGGTCGACCAGATGCTCCACTGGATCGGCGTGGTCCAGCAGCGGAATTGGGAAGACCGTGACAAGTCCATTTTCGGCAGCGTGACCGCTCCGAAGACACGGGCTTTCTCCATACCCAAACTGCACGGGTCCAAAGCCTTCGAAGTAATCGGCATCCCGATGAAGGCCGCCGGCTTTTACGTTGTGGAACTGAAGAGCGAACTGCTGGGAGCCGCTCTCCTCGGGGCGAGCAAGCCGATGTACGTCGCGACCACCGCGCTGGTGACCAATCTCTCAGTGCACTTCAAGTGGGGCAACGAGTCCTCGCTCGTCTGGGTGACGACGCTTGACACAGCCCGGCCGGTGAACCAGGCGACGGTGCAGGTCCGGGACTGCGGGGGCAAGTTGCTCTGGGAAGGGAAGACGGACCGGGCGGGCCTTGCGCGTATCGACGGGTTGACTCCACCCGGCAAGGAGCCGAATTGCCCCGGTGAGCCTCGCGCATTCGGGCTATCTGTGAGCGCCCAACTGGGCGAGGACCTGGCCTTCGTCTCCTCGAACTGGAACCAGGGCATCGAGCCCTGGCGGTTCCAGCTCCCGCAGGAATATGAAGGTAGCGCCATGGTGGCGGCTCACTCTATCCTCGACCGGAGCCTCTTCCGGGCCGGCGAGACCGTTCACATGAAGCACATTTTGCGCCGTCGCCTGACATCCGGGTTCTCCGTACCGCAGACAAAAGACCTCCCTCAGAAAGTCGTGATTCAACACCTGGGCAGCGACCAGCGTTATACGATCCCCGACCTCCGGTGGGATGCACAAGGGTCGGCGGAGTCCGCCTGGACCATCCCGAAGGATGTCAAACTCGGCGCATACCAGGTCTCTCTTGATCGCGACAGCCCTGACGAACCGGGCGTGTTCTCCGGCTCGTTCCGGGTCGAAGAATATCGCGTGCCGCTCATGAAGGCGGTAATACGCGCTCCCTCTGAACCGCAGATCGCGCCGGCCTCCGTCCCGCTGGACGTCACGATCACCTTCCTGTCGGGAGGCGGGGCCGGCGATTTGCCTGTGAGGCTCCGTTACGATATCCAGCCAGGCTTTGGTCCCAGGCTGGATGATTTCGACGATTTTATCTTCTCCAACGGACAGGTCAAGGAAGGCCTCTTTCGCGGGTATCAAGAGGCGGAACCGGCGACTCGATTCGAAATGAAGACCGTCGACCTCACGCTGAATCCGCAGGGCTCCGTCAGGGCTGCTGTCACCGACCTGCCGAAGGTCGACAAGCCCATGGCGATCGCAGCCGAGCTCGAGTTCAGGGATCCAAGCGGGGAAATCCAAACCGTGGCTTCCCGGATCCCGCTCTGGCCGGCACAGTGGAACGTGGGCCTGCGCCCGGACTCATGGACGCTTTCGAAGGATTCGTTGAAATTCCAGGCGGCGGTCGTGGACCTGGCAGGCAAACCGGTTGTCGGGGCCCCTGTCAAAGTCGACTTGTTTCAGCGGCGGTATTTCTCCCACAGGAAACGACTTGTGGGCGGCTTCTATGCGTACGAAAACGGAACCGAGGTCAGGAAGCTCGCGACGATCTGTGAAGGCAAGACAGACGGGCGCGGGCTCCTGATCTGCGAAAGGCCGTCGACCTTTTCCGGCAACCTCGTGTTGCAGGCGGAGGCGCAGGACCCGGCCGGGCGCCCTGTGTCAGTTCACAGAGACGTGTGGGTCGCCGGTTCCGAAGACTGGTGGTTCGACGCCGAGGACGGCGACCGCATGGACGTCCTGCCGGAATCCCGACGCTACGAACCCGGGCAGAAGGCACGGATCCAGGTCCGGATGCCGTTCCGCAAGGCTACCGCGCTCGTCACGGTCGAGCGGGAGGGAATCGCCGACACTTTCGTAAAGGCACTGTCGGGCAAAGAACCGGTGATCGAGATCCCTGTAAAAGGCAATTACGGGCCCAATGTGTTCGTCTCGGTGCTGGCCGTTCGCGGCCGAGTCGGCGGGGTACAGCCGACCGCGACCGTCGATCTCGGCCGTCCTGCATACAAGCTTGGAATCACGGAGATCTCGGTCGGATGGCGCGCTTACGAGCTCAAGGTCAAGGTGGCGTCGGACAGGCCGGTCTACAAGGTGCGCGAGAAGGCGGAGGTCTCCATCTCGGTGACAACGCCCGAGGGCGGCGCTCCGCAACCCGGTGGAGAAGTGGCGGTGGCCGCGGTCGATGAGGGACTCCTCGAGCTGAAGAACAACGAGAGCTGGAATCTTCTCCAGGCCATGATGGCGCGTCGGCCCTATGGCGTGCAGACCTCCACCGCGCAGGGCCAGGTTATCGGGAAGCGCCACTTCGGGCTCAAAGCCATGCCGCAGGGAGGCGGGGGCGGGAGGCAACCGACGAGGGAGCTTTTCGACACACTGTTGTTATGGAAAGGCCGCGTCCCGCTGGATCAGAATGGCAACGCCGCGGTTGAAATCCCGCTCAACGATTCTCTGACCAGCTTCCGCATCGTGGCTGTGGCGACGGCCGGCCAGGTCAGATTCGGCACGGGCTCGACGACTATCCGGTCAACGCAGGATCTCATGATCCTGTCAGGTTTGGCCCCGGTGGTCAGGCAGGGAGATCGGTGCCGTCCCGCTTTCACTCTGCGCAATGCCTCCGGGCGGGCCATGCAGGTCCATCTGGAGGCGCGCATAAAGGAACTTGCGAAGCAACCGGAGCCGGTGGACGTATCGCTCCCACCGGGCGAGTCGAAAGAAGTCAGCTGGGAAATCAGCGTGCCCGCAAACGTGGAATCGCTACACTACGAACTCGAGGCCGGGGCGGATGACCGTGTGACTGACCGGCTGAGTGTTGTGCAGAAGGTGGTCCCGTCCGTACCGGTACGGGCATACCAGGCGACCCTCACTCAGGTTGAAGGCGGTGTAAGCATGGAGGTCGAACGGCCCGGCGGTTCGATACCCGGGCGAGGAGGCGTTCAGGTCTCGCTGCGGCCGCGCCTGGCAGAGGGACTGACAGGCATCAGGGATTACATGGTGCGCTATCCCTACTCCTGCCTCGAACAGGAGATTTCCAGAGCTGTAGCCCTGCGGGACAAACCACGCTGGAGCCAGATCATGGCTTACCTGCCTTCCTACATGGATTCGGATGGGCTGGTGAAGTATTTCCCGGCAGGCCTGACCGGCAGCGAGGTTCTGACGGCTTACCTGGTGTCGATCGCGGACGAAGCGGGGTGGGCGATACCGCAGGAAATGCGCCAACAGATGCTCGCCGGGCTGAAAGGCTTCGTCGAGGGACGGATAATGCGCAACTCTTCGCTCCCGACGGCCGACCTGACGATACGGAAGCTCGCGGCCCTCGAGGCTATTTCCCGCGCTGAGAAGATCGCGCCTGTCCAGCTATCCTCGCTCACGATCGAGCCTAACCTTTGGCCGACATCCGCAGTGCTTGACTGGCTGAACATCCTGGCGAGGACCGACGGGATCCGGAATCGGGAAGCCCGACTCGGCGAAGCCGATCAGATTCTACGGTCGCGCCTGAATTTCCAGGGCACAACCATGGGGTTCTCCACCGAGAAGAGCGACTTCCTCTGGTGGCTCATGGTGTCTACCGATGCCAACGCGGTGCGCCTGATCCTGAGCCGGCTGGAGTCTCCCGCCTGGAAGGAAGACATTCCTCGCCTGGTCCGGGGGGCGCTGGGGCGGCAGAGACAGGGCCGATGGATGACGACCACTGCCAATGCCTGGGGCGTGCTGGCGATGGAGAAATTCTCGAAGGTTTTCGAGAGCATCCCTGTCACCGGCACGACCACCACCTCGCTCGCGGGCCGCACCCAGACCCTGAAATGGAGTTCGAATCCGGACGGCGGTTCGTTTTCCTTCGACTGGCCCACGGGCAGGTCGCCCCTGGCAATCCGAGGCGAAGGAACCGGGAAACCGTGGGCAACGATCCTGGGCCTTGCCGCGATTCCACTGAAACAACCGGTCTCTACGGGCTACAAGATACGGAAGACGCTGATTCCTGTTGAGCAGAAGGAGCGCGGTGTCTGGAGCCGGGGGGACGTAGCACGGGTACGCCTGGAGATGGAATCCCAGTCGGACATGACCTGGGTCGTGGTGAGCGACCCGATCCCCGCAGGAGGCGCCATCTTTGGAACCGGGCTTGGGCGGGACTCACAGTTGCTGCGCCGCGGGGAGGATCACAAGGGTTGGGTGTGGCCGGCTTTCGAAGAGCGATCGTTCGAGGCTTACCGGGCCTACTATGAGTTCGTGCCAAAAGGGAACTGGACCGTCGA
>JAFNAH010000139.1 GCA_017860075.1 Acidobacteriota bacterium
TTGTCTCCGCGATCCCGACGCGCGGGAAGAAGCCGTGCAGGAGCCGCGCCAGGAAGTCGTACTTCGCCTGGTCCTGGCTGACAAGGTAGCCCAGCAGCTGGAGGAGCAGAAACACGAGCGGGAAAAAGGACAACAGCGAAAAGAAGGCAATCGACGCGGCCAGGCTGGAACAGCCTGCACGCCAGAAATCCACTGCGGCGCCAAAAAGGGCTTTGACGAAGCGGAACACCGGCTCAGGATGCAGTCAGTTTCGTTTCCGGTCAACTGTTAATAGCCCGGAGGCCTGGTGCGCAATTCATTCCGGGAGCAGGAAGTACTTGCGGTATTCCTGAGGCAGCCGAACAGGACGCAGCGTGGAGTCGACCACGACGTGCGCCGTCTCACCACTGGCCAGGAGTTCACCTGTTCCCTTGCGCCTTACCTCGTAATGGAAGCGCATGACCTTGTCCGTCGCTCTGCCTACAGCCGTCCTGATCACGATCTCGTCCTCGAACCGCGCGGGCGCCTTGTAGCGGCAGTTCGCCTCGGCCACCATCATCATGCGGTCGTGCCTCTCCTCGAGGTCGCTGTACCGGAAACCCCGGGCGTCGCACCACGCCACCCGGCCGACCTCAAACCAGACCAGGTAGTTGGCATAGTATACGACGCCCATCTGGTCCGTCTCCGCATAGCGGACCTTGACAACGGTATCCACATACTCCAGTTCTTTAGTTTCTCGGTGCATGTGAAGAATGTAGCCGCTTCGGGAGCAAGAATCCACACCCGAACTACCTCGTCGGCGGGGCTCCGTGCGCGTTGAATCTGAGCGATGCCAATGCGATCAACGCCGAGCGCCTGGCCTGCGTCGGTACGCTGTTGGAACAGGCACTGCTCCCCGCAGCTTCAGTCCAAGTCAGCGGCGTGGTACTGTTTGAAGGCCGGGCAAAAGAGGGCGCGTGCACGAACTATCGATCGCACAGAACATTGTGGAAATCGTGGAGCACTACGTGCCTGAGCCAGCCAGGTCGGACGTCCGGTCGGTTCGTGTGCGTGTCGGCGGCCTTTCGGGCATCGTGCCCGAGTCTCTGGAGTTCTCGTTCTCCGCTATCGTCGCCGGAACACCGCTCGGTTCCGCAAGGCTGAATATTGAACGCGTGCCTGCAATCTGCCGCTGCGAGGACTGCAGTATGGAATTCGAGGCCGCGGATTTCGTCTTTGCCTGCCCCGGATGCGGCGGCATGCATACGCGACTGATCTCGGGATCCGATCTGCATGTAGTCGACATTGAACTGGAGGAGGTGCCGGTCCAGGGGCCATGAGCGTAATCACAATCGAACGCAAAGTCCTTGAGAAGAACGACGAGATCGCGCGCCTCAACCGCGCCCTTATCGAAGGCCATGGCCTTTTCTCGATCAACATCGTGAGCTCCCCTGGGGCGGGAAAGACGAGCATCCTCGAGCGCACGATTGAACGCCTCCGCGGTTCGGTACGCATCGCGGTCATCGAAGGAGACGTCCAGACCGACTTCGACGCCCAACGCGTCGCCCGTTACGGCGTGCCGGCAATCCAGATCGTGACACACGGGGGATGCCACCTCGAGGCAAAGCTGGTGCAGGACGCGCTCGCCCGGTTGGACCTGAAGGAACTCGACCTGCTCGTAATCGAGAACGTGGGCAACCTGGTGTGCCCCGCCAATTATGATCTGGGCGAGGCCCTGAAGGTGGTCGTCCTGAGTACCACCGAGGGAGACGACAAGCCCCTCAAGTATCCCGTGATGTTCCGCAACGCCTCCGTCTTGATCATCAACAAGACTGACCTCCTGCCCTACGTCAGCTGTGATCTCGAAACGGTCAGGCGCAACGCTCTGCAGATCAATCCTCAGCTCAGGATCTTCGAGACTTCATGCACGACCCAGACCGGCATTCCCGAATGGTGCCGCTGGCTCGAAGAGAGGAGCCGCCGCCCGTCGTGATCCAGCGGGTACGAATCACCATCCGGGGTGCGGTTCAGGGCGTCGGGTTCCGCCCCTTCGTGTATCGCCTCGCATCTGAAATGGGTTTGAACGGCTGGGTTTCAAACTCGGCGAGCGGCGTTTTTATCGAAGCGGAAACCGAGAAACCGCGACTCGAAGAGTTTGTCCTCCGCCTCGCCGACGAGAAACCGCCCCGAGCCGTGATCCAGAGCCTCGAGTTCTCCTACCTCGATCCTGCCGGCTTCACCGGGTTCGAGATCCGCGCGAGCGAGCCGGGGGGGGACAGAGCCGCCCTTGTCTTGCCGGACATCGCCACATGCGCAGACTGTCTGCGGGAAGTCTTCGATCCCCGGGATCGCCGTTATCTGTATCCCTTCACCAACTGCACCAACTGCGGGCCGAGGTACTCGATTATCGAGTCACTCCCCTATGACCGGGGCAACACCTCGATGCGGTTGTTTCGCATGTGCGCGGACTGCGAGCGGGAATATGAGGATCCCCGGGATCGGCGATTTCACGCCCAGCCCAACGCATGTCCGGCTTGCGGCCCACAGGTCGAACTCTGGGACCACGCAGGCCGGAGAGCGGCAGCGGCCCACGAGGCCGTTTGTGAAGCGGCACGACGCATCGCCGCGGGCGAGACCGTGGCGATGAAAGGGATCGGCGGTTTTCATCTGCTGGCGGACGCCCGCTCCGAGAGAGCAGTCCTGGCGTTGCGCGCAAAGAAACGGCGGGGAGAGAAACCCTTTGCCGTGATGTACCCGTCAATGGATGCCGTCAGGCACGACTGTGAGGCGGGACGGCTGGAGCATCGCCTGCTGCTATCACCTGAATCCCCTATCGTGCTGCTGCAACGCAAGGCCGCCAGATCCGGATCGGTCTCGGAAGCCGCCGCGCCAGGAAATCCCTACCTGGGAGTGATGCTGCCCTACAGTCCGCTGCATCATCTACTGATGCGCGAGATCGCTTTCCCGGTGATCGCTACGAGCGGCAATCTCTCCGAAGAACCGATCTGCACTGACGAGCATGAGGCCCTGCACCGTTTGAGGGACGTCGCCGACGTATTCCTGGTCCACAACCGGCCGATCGTGCGGCATGTGGATGATTCGATCGCCCGCGTCATGCTTGGCCGCGAGCTCGTTCTGCGGCGCGCCCGAGGCTATGCCCCGCTGCCCGTCGCGGTCCGCAAACCGCTGCCGGGCATTCTTGCTGTCGGCGGTCATCTCAAGAATACCGTCGCACTCTCTCTCGAGCGCAACGTCTTCATCAGCCAGCATATCGGTGACCTGGAAAACGACGAGGCCCTCGAAGCGTTTCACAGTGTGATCGAAAGCCTCTGCGGGCTCTACAAGTCCGAGCCGGCCCGGCTGGCCTCCGACCTGCACCCTGATTATCTTTCGACCAGGTATGCGCGGAGTCAGGGCCGCCCCGTGGTCGCCGTCCAGCACCACTACGCGCATGTCTGTGCCTGCATGGCGGAGAATGAGCTTGAGGGCCGGGTGCTGGGTGTGTCCTGGGACGGCACGGGCTACGGCGCGGACGGCACGGTCTGGGGCGGAGAGTTCCTGCTCACCGACGACACAGGCTATCGACGCGCCGCCGCGTTGCGGGCGTTTGCGCTCCCGGGGAGTGAACGCGCGGTCAGGGAACCGCGGCGCGCCGCGCTCGGGGTTATGCATTCGATCCTCGGTGACAGTCTGTTCGAGGGGCATGATTTCCCGTTTCTGCGTTCCTTCGAAAAGACGGAGTTGGCAGTCCTGAGGCAAATGCTGAAGGGGCGGCTCAATTCGCCCATGACGACCAGCGCCGGCCGTCTGTTCGATGCCGTCGCCTCGATCATCGGTATCCGTCAGGTCGCAGACTTCGAGGGACAGGCGGCCATGGGGCTGGAATTTGCCGCGACGGACGGCGTGCATGATGCCTATCCTTTCCCGGTGGTCGCAAAGGACGCCCGGGATTCGTCGGATCCGACGCTGGTCTTCGATTGGGAACCTGCCGTGCGGGCAGTCGTTCAGGATCTTCGGGATGGGCTGGCCAGGGGAATCATCGCCGCACGCTTCCACAACACGCTGGCGGAGGCAATCGTCGAAATTGCCGTGCGACTGGGGGAATCCAGGGTCGTGCTGACCGGCGGTTGCTTCCAGAACCGCTACTTGACGGAGCGCGCCGTCCGCCGGCTCTCAGAGGCGGGCTTCCGCCCGTACTGGCACCAGCGCGTGCCGCCCAATGACGGCGGCATCTCGCTGGGACAGGTCATAGCTGCCGCGCGGACTTCGATCCCGCAAGCCGGTGCCCATGGTCCACGTGCGTGAAAGGAGGTATCCTTTTACTTCCTCTGCCGGGCGGAAAGCACGGTGAGGGGAGAGAGGGAATTCGCGATGTGTCTGGCAGTGCCCGGAAAGATCCTCAGCGTCGAAGGGACCGACCCGATCCTGCGAACGGGCAGGGTGAGCTTCGGCGGGATAGTGAAGCAGATCAATCTCGCATATGTCCCCGAAGCCAAGGTCGACGACTATGTGCTGGTCCACGTCGGCTTCGCCATCAGCACGATTGACGAGGAGGAGGCCAAACAGGTCTTCGATTACCTGAAGCAGATGGGCGACCTGGCGGAAGCCGAGGAGGCCGAAGGCCGATGAAGTTCGTCGACGAGTATCGGGACGCCGACGCGGCGGTCCGGTATGCCCGGGCTCTGGAAAGGATCACTACAAGAACCTGGACGATCATGGAACTGTGCGGCGGGCAGACCCACGCCATCGTCAGGTTCGGCGTTGACGAACTGCTCCCCGGCTCCATCACGCTGGTGCACGGCCCGGGTTGCCCGGTGTGCGTTACCCCGATCGAGCTGATAGAAAAGGCCATCGAAATCGCCTCGCGCCCGGATGTGATCTTCTGTTCCTTCGGCGACATGCTCCGCGTTCCCGGCAGGTCGAAGGACCTCCTCACGGTCAAAGCAGAAGGGGGCGACGTCAGGATCGTTTACTCGCCCATCGACGCTCTGACCATTGCCCGGCAGAACCCCGCGCGCGAGGTCGTCTTTTTCGCCGTCGGCTTCGAGACTACCGCACCGGCCAACGCGATGGCTGTCTACCAGGCAGCACAGCAGCGAGTGGGCAACTTCTCACTCCTCGTGTCCCATGTGCTGGTTCCGCCTGCGATGGAGGCGATCCTGTCCTCGCCCGCCAACAGGGTCCAGGGATTCCTGGCCGCAGGCCATGTCTGCACCGTGATGGGCTACACCGAATACGAGCCGGTCGCGAGGCGCTACCGTGTGCCGATCGTCGTCACAGGATTCGAACCACTCGACATCCTCCAGGGAATCTACATGTGCGTACTGCAGCTGGAGCAGGGACG
>JAFNAH010000140.1 GCA_017860075.1 Acidobacteriota bacterium
CTTCCTCAGTATCCCGGAAGGAAACGACATCCTGATTGTCATACTGTCGATCGGCGCGACATGGGGGCGGATGTCCTACTACGTCGCGATGACGACTCTTGGGTCCATTCTCGGCTGCCTCGCGCTGTATACCGTCGGCCGAAAAGGGGGAAGCCCCTTGCTGAAGCGGAGGTTTTCGCCCGAGACGGTCGCCTGGGCGGAGAGGCAGTACGAACGATTCGGCATCCTGACGGTAGTTGTGCCCAGCATCCTGCCGCCGCCAACACCCTTCAAGATTTTCGTCCTCAGCGCCGGAGTCTTCGAGCTGCCCATTTGGGAATTCATCTGTGCCGTTGCCATCGGCCGGACGATTCGCTACGCGATGTGGGGAATTCTGGCGGTTCTCTACGGCCAGGCCGTCAAAGAATACATGCAACAGAACCTGACCCGCGTCGGAATCGTGTTATTCGTCCTTCTCCTGGTTACGCTTCTGGTTATCGGCGGCTTTTACGTCCGCAAGCTGCGGGCGCGCCGGCGCGCTGCCTAGGGTGCAGATTTTGCCGCCAACGGTCGAGCGATTGTGCATCAGGAGGGGGTCAGCGGAGCTGCTCGAATCCGCCGGACGACTCGGGCCGACGCCTGGAGTCAAAGCCGGCCCGCGCGACGGCCTGCCGCCGGATCAGGTGATTTGGGTTGTTAAATCGTGCGCTGTCTGTTAGATTCAGCGCCGCACTGAGGTCGATGCGGTTGGGCTTTTGATGAGGATCACGGGAGAAAGAGGCCGGCAGCGCATCATCCGGGCAGGGTTGGCCACGCTTTTGCTGGGTCTGCTGGTCATGGGATCCGGTTGTGTGAAGCGGACTGTCAACGTGCCGGTGTCGGCCAGGATTCGCGAAGCGAAGACGGCGACCCTGGAAGAGTTGCTGTCTCAGCTGGACGGATACACGAATAAGATACTCTCGCTCTCTTCGGCTTCTGTCCGGGTCACGTTTTCTTCGGGAAGGCTCGACGCCGGGAAATTGCAGGAGTACCGCAGCGCACCTGCGTACATCCTGCTCAAACGCCCCGACATGATCCGGCTGAATGTCCAGAACCCGCTGACAAAGACCACGATTGTCGAACTCGTATCCCGCGGCGAGGAGTTTTTTGTCTGGTACCCGCGCGAGAACAAGTTCTTCACGGGCAGGAATGACGTCAAGGAGTTCGAGGTCGAGGGTCAGCCGGCTTTCTCAGCCCGCCCGATCCATCTTTTTGAGGCGATCCTGCCCCGGAACGTCGCTCCCGAGGCGCCGGAGGAGAGAATCGCCCTGACAGAGGAGCAGGACGCAAGCACAAAGTATTATGTGCTTATGCTGTTTCACGAAACAGGCGGTCCGCGGATGACACCGGTGCGGAGGCTTTGGATCGACCGCTCCAACCTCGCGGTGGCGAGGATGGAGACGTTCGCTGAAGACGGTGCCAGGACCAGCACCGTCGATTATTCCGATTTCGTGGAAACGGACGGGTTCATTCTGCCGCTGGCAGTCCGTATGGAGCGCCCGGCTGACAGGTACCTGTTGAGCCTGCAGTTCAAGGCCTGGCGCGTGAACCCCGATCTGCCGGATAGCGCCTTCGTGCTGACGCCGCCGGACGGGGCGCAGCACGTGGTCTTGAAAGAGCGGGGAAGGAGCCAGAACAATTGACGCATAGCCTGGTTGCCGCCAATATCCTGTCGCGCCCCACCCGCACGCTGATCAGCATCCTGGCGGTGGGAACGGGCGTCATCCTGATGCTTATCATCGGCGGGATCACCACCGGCACGCTCAACGACTACCTCAACCGGACAATGAGCGTCGGTGCGGATTTCATACTTCAGCCCAGCGGTTCGACGGTCTTCTATGCCTTCTCGAGTGCGGCGCTGCCGATCAAGCTGGCCGACAAGCTCAGGGAGACGCCGGGCGTAGGGGCCGTGGCGCCGGTGCTGGCCAAATTCAGTTCCGCCGACTTCGGCCTCGTTTTCGGGATCGACCTTGCCACGTATGACCAATTCCCCGGCCGGCTGGAGATTCTCGAAGGCCGGAATTCGCTGCAGGGCAACGAAGTAATCGTCGACGACCTGTACGCCATGTCGCATAAGGTGTCGCCGGGGATGACGGTGGAAATACTCGGGAGGAAGTTCACGATCAGCGCCATCTGCAGGCGCGGGTCCGTGGTGCGGGTCTTCGTGCCGCTCCCGACCCTGCAGCAGATGAACGGCACCGAGGACAAGGTAACCATAATGTTCATCAAGGCAGCCCCGGGCGCCGACGTGGAGAGCGTCTTCAGGGAGTTGCACCGGGCCTACCCGGGACTCGCCCTTGTGAGAACGACCGATCCGTCGGTGCTTCTGGCGGATACGAGGATGCCCGGACTTAAGGAGTTCCGGCTGACGGTCGTTACGGTTTCGATGCTGATCAGCTTCATGGTGATCCTGCTGGCGATGTATACGACGATTTTCGAGCGCACCCGGGAAATCGGGATCCTGAAGTCCATGGGAGCGTCAAAAGCTTTTATCGTTGGCTTGATTTTGCGGGAATCTGTTATCATATCCCTTTTAGGGATAGCTTTTGGCGTGGGAGCGAGCCTGATTATTCGCAAGCTCATCACAACGGCTTTCCCGACACTGCAGGTGGATATGACGTTTGTGGAGGTGCTTCGCGGCAGCCTCCTGGGCCTCCTGGGAGGGACTCTAGGCGCGTTATATCCGGCCTATAAGGCCGCCAGAATGGATCCCGTGCAGGCACTGAGTTACGAATAGGAATATGACGGCGATGGGAGAAGGACTGCGCGGAAGCATTGAAACCACCGGCCTTACGATGATTTACAGGTCGGGTAAGGTTGAAGTGCCGGCGATCCGCGAAATCAACCTGACGGTGGGGCCGGGGGAGTTCGTCGCGATCATGGGGCCTTCGGGCTGCGGCAAATCGACCCTGCTGCACCTGCTTGGAGGATTGGTCCGGCCGACAAGAGGGCAGGTCCTCATCGACGGCATCGACATCGCGAAGCTCTCGGATGCCGAACGCACGGCCGTGCGGCGCGAGAAGGTCGGCTATATCTTCCAGCGCTTCAACCTGCTCCCGAACATATCCGCCCGGGCCAACATCGAGCTTGCCAAACGGATCCATGGGAACGGGCACGCGAATCTCTACAAGGACGACCACATCCTCGCGCTGCTGGGCATCAAGGAGAAGATAGGTTTTCGCCCCACGGAACTATCGGGCGGCGAGCAGCAACGCGTGGCGATCGCCAGGGCGGTTATCAACCAGCCCTCGATTCTGCTTGCGGACGAGCCGACGGGGAATCTCGACTCGCACAACTCGCGTCTCGTTCTTACGCTGCTGCAGGACCTCAACCAGCGGCTCGGCCAGACGATCGTCATGATTACTCATGATTCGGAAGCGGCGTCGATGGCCAACCACGTGATCGAAATGAGAGACGGCCGGATACTGGCGCGCACACATCATTTCGTCTACGAGCCCGAGTTCGAGGGATTGTTTTGACTGCAACGACGCGCCTGAGGAACGGGCGGTGCGGAGTGCAGCGAAGACTATCCCCGGCGCCCCACCGGCGGGCGCTGTCACGCTCCAAAGAAGCGTGTGACCGGTCACGCTCTCTGAAGTGCTGACGGAAATGGCGAAGCTCGGCGGCACGCTGCGGAACGTTTTCACCTGGACATACTCCCGGGGCACCATACCCTACGACATCATCTGCGCGCTGATCATCCTTTTCATCTTCCTGACCCCGAGCAGTTGCTTCGTCAGGAAGCCTGCCGCCCCTGATGACCATTCCCGCGTGCACCAGGAGAGTGCCGGCGCCGCGCAGGCGGCGATTCCCACGGCGGCCGGCGGGCCTGCTCAAAGATAGAGCAACTCGAGCACCGAATCCGCATCTACCCTGTTGGGACCTTTCAGGCTGCCTATGAGACACTTCCGGACTGTACCGATGTTGACCCTGTTACTCGCTGCCGGCCTCTATGCGCAAGGCAAGCCCCCGGCCGAACTTGACCAGGCGCTCTCGAAAATGGAGGCGGTGGGGAAGACCTTCCGGAGTTTCAGCGCCGCATTCACCCAGAAGAAATACACGGCCGTGCTGAGCGAGTTCGATACGCCCGAGAGCGGCGAGTTCCTCTACGCGCGCGCCCGGGACGGTTCGGCCCTGTTGCGGCAGGAGGTGCAGAAGCCGGCCTCGCGAATCCTCACGATCTCCGGCGGCGTGGCGACGATCTATCAGCCCGGTATCAAGCAGGCCCAGATCGTGAGCCTGGGGAAAAACAAGGACAAGGCCGAGTACCTGGCGCTGGGCGTCGGGCAGTCGCCCGGCAAGCTGAGGGAGTCGTTCACCATCGAGTACCAGAAGACGGAGAGCCTCAACGGCGCTCCCTGCTGGATCCTGCTGTTCAAACCCAGGAGCCAGGCCGCCGCAGCGTACTTCTCCGGGATCACGCTGTGGGTCAAGAAGGCGAGCGGAGTGCCCGTCCAGGAGAAGCTGCAGGAACCGAACGGCGACTACCTGCTGGTGACGTTCTCGGGCGAGAAGCTCAATCTGGCTATTCCGGAGTCGAAATTCGAGCAGAAGCTGCCGCCGGGCACGGACATTCAGCGTCTGCGGTGACAAGCAGAATGCAGAATTCGGAACTCAGCGCGCGGTGGCCCGGGCCAGAAACTCGGTTCAAGGAACCTCCGGAGAGAGTTCACAAGTCAACGCCGTGCGGCGCGTCGGAGAAGCTGTGAAATAATCATTCGATTCCGGTGTATCGGCCCTTCGGGCCTCGGTTCTTTTCGTAATCGGTAACCGCGCGCTCACGCGCGCGGCTACACACTTCCGGCGCTTCGCGCCTGGAATGTGTGCCCAGCCGATCAACGCACAAGGCACGCAACCATTTCCAGTCCAGCCTCGAAGAGGCGGTAGTGCGTAGGCCCGGCCGTAAGGCCGGGATCAAGAACCGCCGAACCCTTCGAGCGCCAAAGGTGCGGCACAGGAACCATGACGGCCGTGATTTGTTCACAGCTTCGGAGACCCGCCGCACGGCGAGCCGAGGGGAGCAGCTCGCGGCACTCGTTCAGGCTTAGGCATCCGTCCAATTATGCGAAGCGTTGCCGGCTATTCCGACCGCAGATCTTGATCAGCCACGCAGGCCGGACAGGATGTCACGTCCTACTCGAAGGCCTTCTTCATCAATCCCACGATGCCGAGTGCGTAATCGACCTGCGAGAAGGGAATGCCCTTTTCCTTCGCGATCTTTGTGAACCGTCCGTCCTTGTTGCCGTCCTTCGCGGCGATGATATAGTCGGCAAACG
>JAFNAH010000141.1 GCA_017860075.1 Acidobacteriota bacterium
GGCGACGGCTACGCGACGGCAAGGGAGCCCCAGACGGGGAAACTCCCGGAGAATGATCGCAAGCTTCGCCAGAACGGTCTCGGGTGTCACCAGGTCAATGACGGCGCGGAGCGGCACGTGGATGGTGGCCAGAACGACTTTGAGCTTCTCAGTCAGGAACGCCATGGCTACATCGGACGATCCCCCGAGGTGGGCAAGGAATTCCGTGTGGCCGGGATAATGGAATCCGGCTTCATTCAGGTGTTTCTTGTTCAGCGGAGCTGTGACCATCGCGTCGAGCCGGCCGTCCATGCAGGCACGCGCGCATGCCATGATGTTGCGGGCCGCGGCCTCTCCACTGGCCGACGAGCCCGAACCCGCATGGATCTCGCCAACACGGGCCTGAACATGCACCACCGCGTAATCGGGCAACTCGCGGCCGCAGAGCATGAATTCAGGCGTTACGGACGGCAGGTCGAACGGAAGTCCCAAAGCAGTGGACCGATCACGGAGGAGGGCAGTGTCGCCGTATAGATAGAGCCGCGCCGCGCCCCTGACGGCAGGCTCAGAGGCTGCACGCAGGGCAATCTCGGGCCCGATTCCGGCCGGGTCGCCTGTCGTAATCCCCAGCGCGGGCTTGGGAGTATTCGGATAGTCAGTCAAAGGCCGTATCGCGCTTGATTCCAGCTACTCGAGGTCTACTTCGTCAACCTCCTGATCCTCGTTCTGTTTGTACATGTACTTCACAGCATGCTTGAGAATCAGCAGATTAGGCGCATCCTGGCGATGCACCTTGATGCAGCTCTTGTCGTACCACTCGATTACGCCGCGGATTTCCTCGCCATCCATAAGCTTGACCACCATCGGAGTCTTGGCAGCCATCTGCTTGATGTAATAGTAGTTTTCTGCGTTTGTCACCTCGGGGGGAACCCGCTTGCGCTGGACCGCGCCGTAACGAGGCATCTGATCCTTGATCTCCGACAAACTCGGCCGGATCAGCTTCCGATTCACCATTGAGACTTCCTCCTGCGGAGTAAACCTGTCACGCGGCATGGTGCTCTCACCGAATTGATCCAATTCCAGGCTATACTGAATACTACCGGAAAGGATGAACGCTTCTATTGAGATCTTATGACACACCCTCTGTTTTGGCAAGTGAAAATCGGCACATTGATACCAACATTGTGGCTCATACCTATCACCGCTGGTGAAGTGGTCCCCGGAATTGGTATGCTAATCGGGTAATCCGATGCGCACCCTGGTCAAAATCCTGAGCTGGCTCCTTCTAGGACTCCTGGCGTCGCCTGCCCTGGCCGCTCCTCAAAAGAGGCCTGCTCTCATCCGGGACACCGACAAAGCGGAGGGGAAAGACGAGGAGGAAGCGGCAAAGGAAAAGCCCTTCAACCCCATGGAGGCTGACAGGGTCCTGAAAGTAGGCGATTACTACTTCAAGAGAAAGAACTACGACGCGGCAATCCAGAGATATATGGAGGCCCTGGAGTATCAGCCGAACCGGTTCGACGCCTACGAAGCCTTGGGACGCGCTTACGAGAAGCAGGGGGCCAGAGAAAAGGCTCTCCGGGTTTACCTGGATTTTCTGCAGAAGTATCCCGAAGCTCCACGAGCGAAAGAATTCAAAGAGAAGGCCGCCAAACTACAGAAGGATTAGGTGCCTCGAATCCCAGCCCGCCGCGGCGACTCCGAGAGCACAAAGCCCTGCGATCCCCGGTCTCAGATTTCACCGGTCAATGAACCTGCTTCGCGGTTTCAGACAGGAACAGGGCTTCGAGTGCAATCTGTCGATTCACGTTCTGGCGGAGCCCGCGGCGCAGCTTGTCGAACGCGCGCACCGCTGACGCCACGGCACCCGTGGGGGTACGGTCGGCAAGAGTCGTGAGATCTGACAGTATGTCGCGCTGCCCTATCCGCCCGGGGGCAGTCTTCGCGTAGAACAAATCCTGCAGGATGGTGAGCACAGCGTCCATCCAGATCGGGAACGCCTCCTTGTCCTTGACGGTGCTCGCTGCCAGCCGGCTCGCTTCGGCAAAGCTGCCCCGCGAGAGCAGAAGGGATACGAAGCTCAGCGCCCGGGCTCGAACGGGAAGGTAGCTGCCCGCCTCAAACGCCAGCGCATTCCCCAGGCTTCCACGGCTTAAGGCAGCAGCCAGGTGCGCGTCCCCGGGATTCCAGCCCGCGTGCTGCACAAGAAAGGTCTCGATGCTGTCCTGGGATATTCCCGTAAACTGCAAGAGCCGGGACCGCGACTGAATTGTAGTGAGCAGCGCGTAAGGATTCGAAGTCACCAGGATGATAATCGTGCGGCTCGGGGGCTCTTCAAGGGTCTTCAGCATGCAGTTCGCCGCTTCAACCTTGAGCTGCTCAGCCGGGTCAAGGATCACAACGCGATACTTCGCTTCGAAGGGCTGGTAGGCGATCTCACCGATCATGCTCCGGATCTGTTCGATTTTTATGAAGGCACCATCGGGCTCGACGAGGCGGACATCAGGGTGGGACCCTTGAGCTATTTTCCGACAGCCGGAGCACTTGCCGCAGACCAGCTTTCCGGAGCGCGATTCGCAGTTCAGGAGCTGGGCAAGCAGTATCGCCAGAGTCCGCTTTCCTACGCCGGAAGGGCCGGCGAAGATAAGGGCGTGCGGCAGGCGATCCAGTTCAATCGCCCGCCGCAGTATCTCGACGACACGCGCATTCCCCAGAAAGCGATCCAGGTTCGGAGGGAGAGTCGTCAACGGCGTGTCCATTGGTCGAGGAGCGGTGTAATCCTCGCGAAGACTTCCTCGGGCGTGCCGGAGGCGTCGACTACCTGAATCCGCGCCGGGAATCTGCGGGCCAGATCCAGATAGGCAGCGCGCACACTCTGGTGAAAGGAAAGGTCCTCCGCCTCAAAACGGCCTTCTTCGCTCGCGCTCCCTGCGGACCGGTTCCGAATTCTGGCACGTGTGAGCGCGAGCTCGGCGGGTATATCCAGCAGGACAGTCGCGTCCGGATCGGGGATCTGGAGCATCGCGGCCAGAGACTCAATGACCTCGAGCGGGATGCCGCGGGCACCTCCCTGGTAAGCGCGCGTAGCATCGTGGTAACGGTCGCAGAGAACGACAACGCCGCCCCGGACTGCGGGCTCGATTATCTCCCGCAGGTGCTGATGCCGATCTGCCAGGTACAGGAGCAATTCGCCTATGGGTGTCCGGGCGGGCCCGCTTTCATCCAGGAGAACACGCCTGAGGGCCAGCCCGAATCCGGTGCCTCCGGGCTCACGGGTCAGCAGGCACGGAATCCCCCTGGAGAGCAGATAGGATCCGGCGCGCTGGATCTGCAGGCTTTTACCTGACCCTTCGATGCCTTCAAAGGTGATGAACATCAATCCGCCTTGCTGTAGAGTGAAATGCGGGCAAAATTTGAGAGTAGCAAAGGAGATGGCTTAAAACAACGCCGATCGGCGCGGCGATCAGCAGCCCGCCGGCAGGAGGTGGATAAGCGCCGGAGGCGCAGACCCTCCACGCATTGACAGTCATCCCGACTGGAACGAGGACGACTCTTGGAAGCGGGCGACATCGAGTACAATCTCAGGATTGTCGCTGGGCAGATTGCAGCGGCGGCCGAGTCATGCGGACGGGATCCGGGCGAGGTCCAGCTGATCGCCGTCACCAAGACATTCCCTGCTCAGTCGATTCTCGCAGCGACGGCCGCCGGTCAGCTCCGATTCGGCGAGAACAGGGTCCAGGAAGCGGAATCCAAGATCCATGCCCTGAGCGGAATCCCCGGGATCGAGTGGCATCTCATCGGACATCTGCAATCCAACAAGGCGAAACGTGCGGCCGAGCTGTTCCAGGTGATCCATTCTCTCGACAGCACAAAGCTTGCCGTCCGCTTGAGCGAGGCCTGTTCTGCGATCGGTAAAGTGATGCGCGTTCTCCTGCAGGTCGACCTCGGGCAGGAGGATACCAAGTACGGAGCCGATCCCGGCGAGGTCCGGAATATCATCGACGCCGCGTCCAGCCTCGCCGGCATACGGATCGAAGGTCTCATGACGATTCCACCCTATTTCGAGGATCCCGAGGAGACGCGCCCGTACTTCTCAGCCTTGAGACAGCTGCGTGATGCCCTCGAGTCCGAGCACTCCGGATGCCTTGGACAAGGACACCTTTCAATGGGAATGAGTCACGATTTCGCGGTGGCCATCCGGGAGGGTGCGACTATGGTCCGCGTGGGCACGGCAATCTTCGGGGAGCGAACCCATGTCTGAAGGCGGATGGCAGGCCAGGGAGAAACCGACCGGTCTCGAGGTTCCACTTCACGTTCAGGTGCGAGCCCGGCGTGATGAAATTGCCGGGGTGCACAACGGCGCGTTGAAGCTCCGGATCTCGGCGCCCCCGGTTGATGACGCGGCCAACAGGGCCATCGTTTCCTTTTTCGCGTCGCTTCTTGCCATCCCCAAATCAAAGCTGCAGATCGTAGCAGGACAGAAATCGAGAGACAAAGTGCTCAGGGTCGAGGGAATCTCCCTCGATGAATTTCGCTCCCGCCTTCCCTGATTGATCAACCCAAGTCCCAGGTGCACAACCTGCAGCCCATCGGGCCTCATCTTCCACCTGCCAGAGGATTCAGTCCGTGGCAGATCATGTCCGTTAGCGACTGACCCTTGATCGAGCCGGGGTCCGATCGGCACCCCGTCAAGAAGATTCACCTTTTATACACCTTTTTCTTGCACTCACAATTCAGCCGAGTATAATAGTGAATAAAAGGTGAATATAAAGATGTGCAAAACCTGTGGAAGTCGGTGAGTTCTTGTAGCCGTAAATTTATGTTTTTCAAAGAGAAGACGCAAATTGCAGCATCGGGCCCAACCTGTGGAAAACTGGAGAGGCACCGGGGTAAGTTGATGGAGGTTTCTGGCCATGACAGTCGCGCTTTTCCCGGATCGAAGAACATCGTCGAAGGTCGAGAATGCCCGCACCGTTCTTGAGGCGCGGTACCTGCGGAAAGACGACGCAGGGAGGGTTATTGAGACTCCCGACGAGATGTTCCGCCGAGTGGCCCACGAGGTGGCCAGGGCGGACATCCCCTACGACGGAGCCGAAGCCGCGGAGAGGTCGGCAGGGATTTTCTTCCAGTTGATGCGAGGGCTCGAGTTCCTGCCCAACTCTCCGACGCTGATGAACGCAGGCCGGGAAAACCAGCAACTGTCGGCCTGTTTCGTTGTGCCGGTCGAAGACTCGCTGGACTCGATATTCGATGCCGTCAAACATACTGCACTCATCCACAAGAGCGGCGGAGGAACAGGCTTC
>JAFNAH010000005.1 GCA_017860075.1 Acidobacteriota bacterium
TGCGTCTCGACAGTCAACGGGCCGTCGAGTTGTCCCGTGAGCGTCGGACGCGTTCCGATATTGGTGACGCTCTCCCGGCGCCGGCCGTCCAGGTTCAGAAAGGTAACATACACGCCGGTTCTCGGGATCAGCTCATTCCGAGTCAGCAGGTTGGCCGTGGGTACTTTCAGGCTCGCACCTACGGCGGCACCGTGGACGATTTCTCCTTCGAGCGCAAATGGGCGCCCCAGGAGACGCCGTGCCAGGCCGGCCTGGCCGCTGATCAGAGCCTGCCGCACCAACGTGCTCGATACCCTTGTGCCTCGAAACTGGACCTGGTGGATCTTCTCAACCAGGAAACCGAATTCCTCCCCCATCTCCTTCAGCAGGTTGAAGCTCCCCTCCCGGCGGTGCCCGAACGCGAAGCTGGCGCCCACGTGGATCTCCTGCGTCCGGAGGCGCTCGACCAGGATGTCCGTGACAAACTCGCGCGCTCCCATGTGCGCAAGTTCCCGTGTGAAGGGCTGGACGACGACGACGTCGATCCCGAGGGCTTCCAGCGCAGCCAGCTTCTGGCTCAGCGTCTGGATCTGGCGGGGCGCGTTGTCCGGGGCCAGAACCTGCAGCGGGTGGGGATCAAACGTCAGGACCAGCGACGACCCTCCGACGGCAGCCGCCCGGGTGACCAGCGTGCGCATCAGGCTCTGATGGCCCAGGTGCACACCATCGAAGTTGCCGATGGTCAGGACGGGCCGCGGTAAGGCGTGCGGCAGCCGGTCCAGACCGTGGACTACTTTCATTGGCATTGTTACAGCTTGATGAGGTCCGTCTTCGCCATGAACTTCATGCGCAGCTCGTACAGGACGCTGTCCAGAAGCTGCTGCTCCTCCCGGTCGAGGTTGCCGCGCGTCTTTTCCTGCAGGAGTGTGAGTATGTCGATCGTGTGGCGCGCGGCGTCGAGGTTCTCTTCTTTCTTGTTGGTGTAGGGGTTCGGCACCTCCCCGAGCAGGACGAGCCCCTGGGTGTAGTACGTGAGCACATAAGATGGGAAGTCGATCCGCTCCTCTGCATCTGAAGGGCCCTTATCCTGCGGCGACGCACCCGCATCTGCCGCGGGCGAATTGGGCTCCTTCCCCGCCGGACCGGCCGTTTCTTCCCGAACCTCACCCTCGGAGGTGAAATGCCGCTTGTCACTTATCGTGAAACCACCCTCATCTTCGCTATTTGCCACAGGCACACCTCCTTTTCCGTCAATATCTTCCAGAAGAAAGAATCTAGCACCCGAAATATGGCGGCTCAAGGGAATACCTTAGGATGGAAAATCCCCGCGTCCTTGTTATCCTTTCGCGGTGAACAGCAAAGCAGACATCCAGAAACTGGTCGACCTGGTGGCGCGCCTGCGCGGAGAGAACGGGTGCCCCTGGGATCGTGAGCAGACGCGTGAAACCCTGAAACCGATGCTGATCGAGGAAGCCTACGAGGTCCTCGATGCCCTCGACGGGGCAAGCCCGGCAGAGCTGAAGGAAGAGCTGGGCGACCTGCTCTTCCAGGTGGTCTTTCACGCTCAGATTGCACAGGAGAAGGGCGAATTCCGCCTGGCGGATATCATCGACCGCTTGCATGAGAAGATGGTGCGGCGCCATCCCCATGTGTTCGGAGGGGCCGACCTCAGGACCGCCGACGACGTCCTGCGAAACTGGGAAGACATCAAGGCTGCGGAGAGGGGGACCAGCTCTGCCTCGAGTCCTGATTCGGGCAAATCGCTGCTCGACGGTATACCATCCAGGCTCCCGGCTTTGCATCAGGCCTATCAGATGACCGCGAAGGCCTCCAGGGTGGGCTTTGACTGGCCCGATCTCGAGGCGATCCTGGAGAAGCTGAAGGAGGAGGCCGCGGAGACGCTGGAAGCGCACGCCGCAAAGGACCAGTCGCGCCTGGTCGACGAGGCGGGCGACCTCCTCTTCGTCGCGGTGAACGTCGCGCGATTCCTCGGTGTGGACCCGGAGACGGCGCTCCGCCACAGCAACAGGAAGTTCGAGCGCCGATTCCGATACGTCGAGGCGAAGATCAAGGGCCAGGGACGCGAGCTGAAGGAAGCTTCGCTCGCCGAGATGGACGCGCTCTGGGACGAAGCCAAGAAGCTGGAGTCTGATTCAGCCCCGGAAGATGACCCCTCACCCCCCGGAACGCCTCGCGCCTGATCAATCAGGTGATGATGTTGAAGTGCTCGATGTGCAGGGACGGATCGGCCTTGATGGCGACGTCCTTCTTGAGCAGGTGGCGGATCTCCTCGACCACCGCCGACTCGGATTCGCGCAGCGCTCGTGCCACGTCCGGGTGCACACGGATCATGACCTCGTCGCGACCATCCCCAATGTCCTTCATCTTCTCGATCTCGTGATAGATCGCGTAGCACGTCGTAGCCACGGACTTGACCATGCCTGAACCGCCGCAGTAGTTGCAGGGCTGGCAGAGCGTGCGTTCCAGCGACTGCTTCACGCGCTTCCGGGTAATGGCGACCAGGCCGAACTCGTTGAACTCGAGGATCTTGCTCGGCGCCTTGTCCTGGGCCAACTCC
The DNA here is from genome assembly GCA_017860075.1 of Acidobacteriota bacterium. Taxonomy (GTDB): domain Bacteria; phylum Acidobacteriota; class UBA6911; order UBA6911; family UBA6911; genus JACADW01. The sequence goes on from JAFNAH010000005.1 coordinate 2,558, forward strand.
TGTGAGAGCGCCTCCATCACCCGTTTGCGGTTCTTTCGTTCGTCCATGTCGATAAAATCGATGACGATGATCCCGCCGAGATCCCTGAGCCGGATCTGCTTGACGATCTCCTTGACCGCCTCCAGGTTCGTCCGGGTGATGGTCTCCTCCAGGCTGTTGCCCTTCCCGACGAACTTGCCCGTGTTGATGTCGATGCTTACAAGGGCCTCGGTCTGGTTGATGACGATGTACCCCCCCGACTTGAGCCAGATCTTCGGCTGCAGCAGTTTGTCTATCTCGGTATTGATGCCGAACTCGTCGAAAATCGGCCTGGGCCTCGTGTAGAGCTTCACCCGATGGACCATGTTCGGGTAGATCTTGTCCACGAACTCCACGATCCTCTGATATTCGGCTTCGTCGTCAACCCTGACTGCCTGAAACTCAAAAGAGAAGTGGTCGCGGAGGATCCGCTGGACGAGATTCAGCTCCGAATGGATCAGCGCAGGTGCCGAGGTCTTCTCGGTGCGTTCCCGGATGTCATCCCAGAGTCGCACCAGGAACCTCAGGTCGTTGGCCAGGTCCTCTTCCTTCCGTTCTTCGGCCGCCGTCCTCACGATAACGCCGCCATTGAACAGTTCCCGATGCTTCAGGATGATCTCCTTCAGCCGGATGCGCTCTCCGTCCGAGCCGATCTTTCTCGACACACCGACATGGTCTACTGTCGGCATGTAGACAAGGTATCGCCCGGGCAGCGCGATGTGGCTCGTGACCCTGGCCCCTTTCTTGCCGATGGGCTCCTTTGCGATCTGGACGAGGATCTCCTGGCCTTCCCGGAGCACATCATCAATCGACTGGTGCTCGGTGCGCTTAGTGTGGCGGGCTGCGGTATATCTTTTGCGGCGTGCGGCCGGCCCCCGCCTGCGCGCGCTGAAACTGCTTCTGGGCGAGTCCCCACCCTCGGTGAAGGCCATAGTGTCGTCCTGATCGGTCATCCTCGCACCTTCCATGACCGGCAGATCATCGGGCGCCGGTTCGGCCGGTTGGACCGGTAGCAGATCCGCCGGTGCACTATCCTCCCCATCGCCGCGAGACTCCGTCACCTCCTGAGGCAGGCCGGTGAATGGCGGAAGTTCCACGGGGCCGGGGATCTCCTGGATTTCCCCGACGGCGATCCCTTCGGGCAGACCCGAGACAACATTCTCGGTCTCGCTGGCCAAAACCCACTTCTCCAGGAGCGCGGTGTCAGCCGTCGGAGGCGGCACCGGGCGAGGCATCTCGTGTCGCTCCCTGCGCTCCCGCCAGCGCCCTCCCCGCTCGTTCTTGCGCTCACGACGTTGCGGCCGCTCCTGCACGTCCATTTCCGCCATCACTTTCGCCACCTGCTCCTCGGCAGCGGTGAGCACCTTGTCGTACTCCTCCGAGTCCTCAATGAAATCGGAAACATAGAGAAAGGCGTCCTTGTCCAGCCCGATGTTGACAAAAGCGGACTGCATACCGGGCAGGACCTTGGTTACCTTTCCTTTGTAGATGTTGCCCAGAATCCCTCGACTCCGGTTTCGCTCGATGTAGAGCTCGGCTAGCTGGTCGTCCTCGAGTATAGCGACCTTCGTCTCCAGCGCCGTGGTATTGACAATCATTTCCTTGACCATGAACTTCTCCGGAACAACGAGAGAGGACGCAACGCAGGCATGCAGCAGGACCGGGAGGGTAGCTATTTCAGTCGGGCGGCTGTCCGATGCAGCCGCGCGGTGATCTGTCCCGGCAACGCGAGTACGGAGGATAGGCGGGGAGTGTCAGTCGGAGCTGTTTATTTCAAAGCCGCAGGCGGGGCATGTTTCGGTACCTCAGATGCCCTTGCCCGAATGCCAACCCGCAATGTCACTTGGTCTGAGATGATCCTGAACTCCACTCACTAAACTCAAGCTCAATCGTTCGGGGTACTGCAAACTCTCTCAACACTCTTCAGGGAGGACCCGCCTCTCCTGATCTCCGATTCTCTTCGTTTCGGATCCGGCGTATACCGATCAGGTCGCCGGTCCTTTCGTTTACGGCCGCGCTGTCATGCGCCGGCGATACGTTCCTCTTCAGTTATTCAAAATCTTGAATTCAAATTGGCGGCTCAAACTCTCTTTCAATGGATTCCGCCCGTCAGGGCTCTCACTCACCTGACCCGGGGGAGCCGGCGGTTCGCTGCCGCGGGCTGTATGCCTCGAATCCCCCTCAGCGGCCAAATTCAGGCTGTCGCACTCGCGACCGCCTCTAAGTCACGATGATACGCTGGTTACGACACAAATGCAAATCCGTGCCGGCGGTGCGAAATACATCGTTGCTGCTGGTTGCTGAAACCTGATAGCTTCCTGCCTCTCGAAAAACACGCACCACCAGGCGCTAGTTAATATATCGGCGCATCCTGATATTCATGCATATCCCCATTCCCGCAAATGAGGAAATGAGGGAGGAGCCACCGGCGGTGACGAAAGGCAAGGGGATGCCGGCTATCGGAAGCAGGCCCAACGCCATCCCGACGTTAATGGTGACATGGAACCAGTAGAGCGACAGCACCCCGGCACATATCAAGGTACCGACCTTGTCTTTCGCCTCCCTCGCCGCTCTCAGCAGCCTGAGCGCAACCAGGATGAACAAGCCGAGCACAGCCACGCTCCCTGCAAATCCTCTTTCCTCCGCCCAGGAGGCAAACACGAAATCGGTGTGCCGGGCGGGCAGGAACCCGAGCTGCCCTTGAGATCCCTGCCGGAATCCCTTGCCGAGGAACCTGCCGGATCCGACTGCGATCTTTGATTGGATCGTCTGATAGCCCACATGGCGCGGATCGTTGGACGGGTCGAAAACCGTCTGTATCCTGTTCTTCTGGTAGTCCTTCAGCATCATCCATCCTGCCGGAATCACAAGCGCTCCGGCCAGGAGAAAGACCAGGATGTGTTTACGCCGCAGGCCTGCTATGACGCTGAGGGCCGCATAGATAGGGACGAAAGTGACCGCGGTCCCCAAATCGCCCTGCAAAATGACCAGAACCATCGGAACGAGAACGATCAGTCCTCCGGTGACAAGCTCGCGCAGGTCCAGGTCTTCACGATCCGACTCGGAGAAGTACTTTGCCAGTGCAACGATCACCACTATCTTGACCAGCTCCGAAGGCTGGAATGCCCTGCCTCCCAGGTTGATCCAGCTCTTGTTGTTGTGGACCGTCCGACCTATCACGAGCACGAGCGTCAGGAGGGCTACTCCCGAGACATAGGCGAGGATGATGTAATCCGAATAGAGGTGGTAGTCAAAATAGAGCAGAATCAGGAAGGCCACCAGCGCGACGCAAAGATATACCACCTGGCGTCCGAGGTAGGATTCCAGGCTGGTCCCGACTGTGGTGCTCCAGATCGCCAGCAGCCCCGTACCCGCGAGCCCGAGGAGCGCGAGGAACCAGACCCAGTCGAAACTGAGCAGGAAGCGCCGGTTGACCTTCATGGTCGGCCTCCTGATCCGGCGGGAGCAGCTTTAGTGATCAGCACGGGGGATTGCTTCCGGGCGAAGTACACGCGGAAGACCTCCCTGGCTAGCGGAGCGGCCGTGATGCCTCCTTTGCCGCCATGTTCTATGAACGCCGCCACGGCTATCTCCGGGGTGTCCCGGCTGGCGAAACCGACGAACCACGAGTGATCCTCAAGCGCCGGCAGATTACCGTCGAGTTCCTTTTTCCGCTCGGCACCGATAACCTGCACCGTCCCTGTCTTGCCGCAGATGTCCAGGCCTGGGATTGCCGCGCTGTGCCCGGTGCCCCAGTTGTTGACGCTCTGCCACATTCCCGCCCGGATCGTGCTCATGGCCTCCGGGTCGATCAGTGCTGACTGCTCCGTCCGGAACTGAGACTCGTCCTTGACACCCTCGGCGCGCAGCAATACGTGGGGCGTCGTGAGCCGACCGCCGCTGGCGATACACGCGATGGCGCGGAGCATCTGGATCGGTGTCGTCGTGACTGCTCCCTGCCCGATGGAAACAGATATCGTCTCCCCCACGTACCACTTGACGCCGCGCGTCCGCTGCTTCCATTCGGGCGACGGCATCAGGCCGCTCCGCTCGCCAGGCAGATCGATTCCCGTCTTCGTGCCGAGACCCAACGCCTGGGCGTGCTCGGCGATCCTGGAGATGCCCAGCCTCCTTCCCAACTCGTAAAAGAAGATATTGCAGGAGCGGGCGATCGCATCTTCGATGCCGACAGAACCATGCCCCTGCTTGGCGCTGCAGTGAAACTCCCGGTTGTAGAAAAAGGCCGACCCCCGGCAGAAAACACGAGTGTTATCGTCCACCAGCCCTTCATCCAATCCCGCCTCGGCCATAATCACCTTGAATATCGAGCCGGGCGGATAGGCGTTCTGTATCGCCCGGTTCTGCAGCGGGCGATCAGGGTCGTTTACTAGCTGGTTCCAGGCTTCCGGAGAGATGCGGGTCGAGAAGTTGTTGGGATCAAAAGAGGGGGAACTGGCCAGTGCCAGGATCTCACCGTTTCCGGGATCCATCGCGACGATGGCGCCGACCTTCCCCTCCAGGAGGCTTTGTGCAGTCGTCTGCAATTCGAGATCCAGGGTGAGCTGGAGGTTGTCGCCGATGACGGAATCGACTTCCTCGAGCAGACCAACCTCTCGCCCCAGGCTATCGACAAGGACAACGCGGCTTCCGTCGTCCCCGGTCAGCTTATCGTTGTAGGTCCGCTCGACGCCGAACTTGCCCACCAGGCTGCCGACCCGGGCCCCCGGGAACGTGCCTTTGGCGAGCTCGTCCCCGGAAACCTCGCTGACGTAACCGACCACGTGCGCTCCGACCTGGCCGTACCGATACAGGCGCCGCGGTTCGCGGTCGACCTGCAGCTCGGGATGTTCCTGCTTGTGAGCTTCCACAACGGAGATGTCGTCGATCCCGACATCCTCCTTGATCACGATGGGGTGGTACACGGGCAGCGCCTTGCTGCGGCTCAGGATGGCCGAGAAATCCTCCTGGCTGATTCCCAGCCTGGCAGTCACGAACGCGGCGGTCTCATCCGTGTTCGTTACGGATTCTCGGTACAGGAGGATGTTGAAGGAGGGCCGGTTCTCGACCAGGGGTATTCCGTTGCGATCCGTGATGGTCCCGCGCGGCGCGACAACCTGGATGGTACGGATCCTGTTCTTCTCCGCCAGGAGGGTATACTCCGCGCCGCTGAGAATCTGCAGCTGCCACAGGCGGACGGCGAGGAGCGCACCCACCGCGATGATCGGCACGTAGAACAGGTTGAGCCTTTGCTGGATCAACTGCTTGCTGGAGTCCGCCTGCAGGTTCACTTCTCAGTTCGCCTTGCCCGTATGAGCCTGCTGATAGGAGTCGCGGGCAGCCAGGACCAGGACTCCGACCAGCGCCGTGATCACCGCCTGCGCCAGCGACGCTTCAAGGAAGACCGGGCTCACGCGTCGTCCCAGCAGCAGGAACAGAAGAAAAACACTGAGCGAGCTGACGAAAGAGGCCCCCGCCAGCAGCGTGAATCGAATCCACCCTTCTTCCACGTTGAAGTGCTTCGCCGTCTGCCCTATAAGGAAGGCGGCCAGGGTCTTACCGAAGCCGTTAAAGCCCAGGGGCCAGCCGAGCACGGCGTCCAGCAGAATCCCGGCCAGCGAGCCGACGAAAAGCGCCTGGACCCGGCTTCGATACAGCGCCCAGTAGGTTATCAGGATCAGGGGAATATCGAGAAAATTGAACAGGAAGAAACTGTTTCCCGCGATCATCTGGGCCACGATCGCCAGCATCGACGAGATGGCAAGGAAGAGATATTTCATAACAACCTGGGCCGCGGTTCACGGTGCTGGCGGCATCGCCGGTTCGACCTGGTCGCCGGCCCTCACGACGAGGAGGACTTCCTCTATCCGGAGCAGGTCCGCAAACGGCTCAACCTCGATCTCCCTGAACACGGTCCTGCCTTTCCTGGAGTTCACCACCTTCCCCAGGGGAATACCCTTCGGGAACACACCGTCCAATCCTGAGCACACGACTATCTCGCCGACCGCGACCTCCTCGGTGTTGTTGATATATTCCAGGTGCAGAAGATTTCCCCCGGTGCCTCTCAGGACGCCCGGAGAACGGCTTGTCGCGAGCATCGCCCCGACCGAGGCATCTGCGTTGGTGATGAGCTGGACCTGCGCCTGGTGAGGGGATACCAGGACGGCGCGGCCGGCGGCCCCGTACCCCGAGATCACGGCCATGTCGACCTTTACGCCGTCCGCAGTACCCCGATCGATATACACCATGTGCGCGAGATAGTCGGGCACCCGCCCGACCACACGCGCGCCAAGAGCCTGGATGCCCCGGCTGTCCTTGAATTCGAGAAGCTGCTTCAGACGATCGTTCTCGAGCTTGAGACCGGCCAGGGCCTGGTTCTGGATCGTCAGCGCACTCAGGGTCTCCCGCAGGCTGTGGTTTTCGGCGCGGGCGCCAACCAGCCAGACGTAGCCGCTCCAGACACCCCCCAACGCCCTGGACACTGCCGACGACGCGCTCAGGAACGGGGCTCCCGATGTCACCACCCACTTCCTGAACAGGGTGGTTCCGCCCCTGTCTTCGATCTGCAGGGAGATGAGCACGAGGTGCATCACCAGCAGCGGGATCAGTACGATCGCCGCCCGCCCTTCCTTGAGTTTCGGAGCCACCTCAAGGGACACAGATCCTCCGCAGCAGTTTCATGTCGTAGAGCATCTTGCTGGTTCCGAGGACCACGGACGACAGCGGGTCTTCGGCGACAAAGACGGGGAGCCCCGTCTCGTCCGACAGCCGCTTGTCGAAGCGCTTCAGCAGAGCTCCTCCGCCGGTCAGGACCACACCTCGGTCCATGATGTCGGCCGACAGTTCCGGGGGAGTGCGTTCCAGCGCCACCTTGATGGCGTTGACGATGATCGACACGCTTTCGCTGAGGGCTTCCCGTATCTCCTCGTCGGTCACGGTGATGGTCTTGGGAACGCCCTCGATGAGGTTACGGCCTTTGATTTCCATCGTCAGAGGACGTTCCAGCGGCGCGGCCGAGCCGACCTGGATCTTGATGATCTCCGCGGTGCGCTCACCGATGAGCAGGTTGTGCTTGCGCTTCACGTACTGGATGATGGCCTCATCCATCTCGTTTCCGGCCACGCGGACGGACCGGCTGTAGACGACTCCGGAGAGCGAAATGACCGCGATGTCGGTAGTCCCGCCGCCGATATCGACGATCATGTTGCCGCACGCTTCCGTGATCGGCAGCCCAGCTCCGATCGCCGCGACCATCGCCTGCTCGACCAGGTAAACCTCGCTCGCCTTCGCGCGCAACGCGGACTCCTGTACGGCACGCTTTTCCACCTGGGTGATTTCCGCCGGAATCCCGATGACGATGCGCGGACTCAGCAGGTGATTGCGGCTATGCGCCATCTTGATGAAGTATTTCAGCATGACCTCGGTGACATCAAAATCGGCGATGACCCCGTCCTTCATCGGCTTGACTGCGACGATGTCGGCCGGTGTCCGGCCGAGCATCTCCTTCGCCTCATGGCCGACGGCGAGAACCTTCTTGTTGTTCCTCTGAAGGGCGACGATCGACGGCTCGTTCACCACGATTCCGCGCCCCTTGGCGTAAACGAGGGTATTCGCGGTACCAAGATCGATGGCAAGATCACTCGAAAAGAAACTGAATACGGACCGGAAGCTCATAGTTCCCTATACAGCAACCTTTATGCTGTTCCTGGACAGTTCTTTCGCGCGGTACATGGCGGCATCCGCCTTCTTGATCAATCCCTCGGCAGTCAGGGTGTGCTTGGGGCAGTTCGCGATCCCGAGGCTGACCGTCATGCGGATGTTCACGTTCTGCGCGACGAATTCGTAATCCTCAACCTTCTTGCGGATCCTCTCCGCAATTACCATGGCGCCGCTGAGCGGCGTTTCCGGGAGTATGACGACAAACTCGTCGCCGCCGTACCGCCCGATGATGTCTGTCTCACGCACGATCTTGCGAAACACCTGGGCCAGCTCCGCGAGGGCTCGGCTGCCGACGAGGTGGCCGAAGGTATCGTTTATGCGTTTGAAGCCATCGACGTCTATGAAAAGGAGTGAGAGTTTCTTCTTGTACCGCAGGCAGCGCTTTACCTCCGACACCAGGTATCCCATGAGGTAACGGTAATTGAAGACCTTGGTGAGGTCGTCCGTGACCGTCAGCCTCTCGGAGTATTCGAACATGTGAATGGTGCGTACCGCCACCGTGATCGGATGGATCAGCATCTGGATGAGCTTCTCATCCTCCGCCGTGAAGCCGCCTTCCTTCCTGTTAATCAGCTCGATAACGCCGATCCGCTCTCCCCTGAGCTGCAGAGGAAAGCAAAGAATGGATTGGATCGGCGTGCCTTCCCGGCCGTGAGAAGGCCTGAGTTCGAACGAGTAACTATTGTTGACGTAGGGCGAACCGGTCTGCAGCACGTTGTCCACAATCGTCGCATTTGCCTCGGCGTGGAAGATGTCGATATCCTTGATATTGTCCGTGCTGTAGCTCCTCTGCAAACCGGTCCCGTCCTCACCGACGAGGTAAACCAGGCACTCCTCTGCCGGGACGTGAGCCAGGATCCTGTGAATCAGGAGATTCATACCCAGCCGGCGATCGCTGACACTCCAGGAACACTCCATCACACTGACAAGCGCTTCAAAGAAATCATCGAGTCTGTCAGCCATCCGCCGCAGCCCGGCCAGTTCATGCTGGTGAGCCCTCGACAGCGACAGCGTGTCCACCAGCAACCGCGCAAGCGCGAACGGGAGAGGAAGCCGCAGTACCAGTCTGCCTCCCTGACTGGTCAGGGTTTCCGCAGTGGCTGCTTTCGGGTCGGTCCGGTAGCCAATCAGCTCCGCGCCCGGAAATATTGTGGCGAGGTGTCTGCAAACCCTGTCCTCGTCCGCATCTGCGGGAAGGAGAACAGCCAGAAAGTCGCGCCTCGACACCGACGGGCCTGCCAGAAGAGCCTTGTGGTCATAAAATTCGAATCGCCAGGGCACCTCCTCCGGCAAACGGTCTTCGAATATCCGGGGCTCTGCCTCGCCGTAGAGAACACCAATTTTGATTACATCCGGCATCAGGAAACCACGGATCAAGTAAGACTACGCCTGCGTCGGCAAGTACTTGGGAACAAGGATTTTGCTGCCGGAGAAGTGGCGTCCGGACCCGCCCGTTCAACAGACGTTCCGGTCATCGTCAGCTCGGGGGCAGACCTGCCCCTTGCTTCCCGAAAGTCATTTATTATAGCAGAAACAGGGCTCCCCTCATAAAAGTCATGATTCCACTGTTAATCCAGTAAGTTACGGGCGGCCCGAATCGGACGCCTCATCGACAGCGTCCCTGGTCAGCGCGGCAGGCTCGGAAATCGTGCTTCCGCGAAGCGCGCCCGCTTCTTTTACCGGCAGGCAGCACCCGCCATTTTCGCACGGAGGCCGCTCTTGGGTGAACACGATGTGCTATACTTTTCGCCTTTCGATATCTCCCCTGGAGGCTGGCGTTTGACATGCTCGACCTAATGCGCCGCAAAACGCGGCTCAAGGCTGTACTCTGGCTGGTAATTATCGGCCTGGCACTCGGTATGCTTCTCCTTTTCGTCCCCGGCGGACAGATGGGCGATTCCGGCATGGGATCTGCCGCTGCTACGGTAGACGGTCAACCAATCCCCCTCAAAGACTTCTGGCAGACTTATCGGCGGGTTTTGGATAACTATAGCGCCGGCGGCAGGAATCGGCTCGATCCGGAGATGATCAAGGCGCTGGGCATCGGCAAGATGGCTCTCGACTCGCTGATCACCGCCAAGGTTCTGGATTACGAAGCCAGGAGGATGGGCTTGACGGTCACTCCCGATGAATTGCGCCGGGCGATCGAGACGTATCCCGGCTTCCAGGACCGCGGCGCCTTCATAGGTGTGGAACGCTACCGGGCTGTCCTTGCAGCCAACAGCCTGACCGTGACCGAATTCGAGAACAACGTGCGCAACTCGCTGCTCGGGAGAAAGCTGCAGAACGTCCTTGCCGACTCGGTGGAGGTGTCGGACAAGGAAATCCGCGACGAGTTCATTCGTCAGAACCAGGAGGCGCAGGTCCAGTTTGTCGTCTTCAGGAAGGACGATTTCAAGAAGGATGTCAAGCCGACCGAAACCGAACTGCGCGCCTACTTCGACAAGAACAAGGACAAGTATTTCATCAAGGAGCAGAGGAAGGTACGGTACCTCCTCCTCTCGATCCCCGAGCTTGCCCCGACGATCAAGGTCACCGAAAACGACATACAGGACGCGTGGGCCAGACAGCCTCACGACGAGACCGTGGACGCAAGCCACATCCTGTTCAAGCTGGAGGATCCCTCAAAAGATGCCGAGGTGAGGGCGAAGGCAGAGCAGGTCCTCAAACAAATCCAGGCGGGCGGCGATTTTGCGGAGCTCGCCAGGAAGTACTCCGAAGACACCGGGAGCGCGCAGCAGGGAGGAAACCTGGGGCCCTTTACGCGCGGCCGCATGGTCAGGGAGTTCGAAAACGTCGCTTTCTCTCTCAAGCCGGGCGAGGTGTCCGGCCTGGTCCGGACGCAGTTCGGATATCACATCATCAAGGTCCTGAGCCGCGAGGTCCCGACGCTGGAAGCAAACCGCAAGTCCATCGAGGCTTCCATCCAGCAGCAGCGTGCAAGCGAGGTGGCAAAAGCCAAGGCGGCTGAAGCGGCCAGGCTGACGGAAACGAACAAGGATCTCAATGCCGTGGCGAAATCCCTGGGTGTCCCTGCCCAGGTCCGCGAAACGGGTCTCATGGCAAAGAACTCCGACCCTCTCGCCAACGGGATCAGCCAGCAGATGCTCGACGAGGTTTTCCAGCTCAAGGAGATCAACTCAATAGGCAAGCCCGTTGAGCATCCCATGGGCCAGGCGATTCCTCAACTCATGGAGACGCGCCTGCCCAAGCCGCCGGACTTCGCCGAAGCCCGGGCCGCGGTCGAGAAGGACCTGATCGACGCTCGCGCGGGGGAGCTGATGCAGGCTGAGGCGAAGAAGCTCTCCGGCGAGGCGGTCCAGGCCGCCAGCCTCGAAGCGGCCGCGAA
>JAFNAH010000142.1 GCA_017860075.1 Acidobacteriota bacterium
ACCGCACCGGCGGGGCAGGCTTTCAGGCGCCGTGCCAGAGACTCGCGTGGTCCGTCCGGCCGCGCTCGCTCCGCAGGAACGCCGGCTCCGAAAGTGGGGGGAATGACCCGATCAACATTTCAACGAGGATTTTCACACAGGTCGCGGATCTTCCGGCAACTCCCTTACGACTGCAAATTGTTGAGTGTAATAGATAAAATGGAATTCAAGGACCCTTGCCGGAAAACCCTGCCTTGGCAAGCGAGTTGCATGGCCTAACTTGCCGGGTCTCCAGCTCTATGGCAAAACCACATGTGAACGTCCTCGTGGTAGAGGACGAAAAGTTGCTCAACTGGTCGCTTGCCGAGTCCCTATCCAAGTGGGGATTCGAGGTCCGCCCTGTATTTACGGGCACCGAAGCGGTCGCCCAGATCGAGAACTCGTGCTTCGATGCCGTCCTGCTCGACTATCACCTCCCGGATGTCGACGGGCTCGCCATAGCCCGCCGTGTCCGCGCGGTCCAGCCAAATGCCGTGATATTCCTGGTGACGGCGTTTCAACTAAACGAATTGACCGTCGACTCGGGGCTGATAGACGCATATTTCAACAAGCCGCTGGACCTTCAGCAACTCCATCAGGCGTTGAAGAGGATTCCGACATGGCACACGTCCGGGGCCAGAGTGGCGCAACCGCTGCGGCGGCGGCGCGCATGACTGGTCAGCGGACCCCGGCGAACCCCGCGCCCCCCGGGCAGGATCTCAGCGTTTCAGCGATTCGATCCGCGCGGCCATTCGCTGCCGCAGCTCGAACAACTCCTCAACATTGCGCGAAAAGGCGCTGACGTCGACGGCCATTCCCTGCGCAGCCCGGTCTGCAAAGTCCGAGTCGCCGAGCGACTTCAGCAGCCATAGGTATTCGTAGTCCTCGATTCCCTCCCGCAGCAATTCCATGCGGATGGACGAAACGGGGCCATCCACGTCGCTCTGACCGGTGTAACGTTTCGCGCGATTTCCGGGATAAACCATGCAGCCTTCCCCGTTGAGAACGTAGCCGTCGCTGCACAGGAAGCCGCTCAGGTAGGTCACGGGATCCAGCCACGGATCCGGCGTCTGGGACCAGAAGGCGATATCCCAGTAAAGGATTCCGTTCATTCCATGGCGCCAGGTGATCCACGGCACCATTACCGGATCCATCGCCGGTCCGTCGATGAAGTAGTTCGGCTGCGGGTAACCCTGGTCGCAGGAAATGTACCAGGTAACCTCGCCTCCCTTCGCCTGCACATCGCGAATGGCCTTCTTCACCTGCGGGCGATTCAGTTCATTGCCGTGAACAGAGAAATTGTTGGCGAACCCTATCAGGGTTCCCCAGTCGGGAGTGTCGGGCACCGGAGATTCGGTCACGAGGAACGGCACGCCGGGCGCCGCCTTGTGTACCAGTTCCGCCCAGCGCCGCGTGTCGGCGTATTGCTGCGCAGTATTCGGCTCATCTATAGGGCTGTTGAAGACAAGGCGGGAACGCCAGCCGTTCTCGCTGAAGTAGTCGTAAACCTGTTTCACGTAAGCCGTCACGCGCCGGTTAAACGCTTCCGAAAAAGGCGCGGACTTTTCCCCTCCGGCCGTTTCCCCCGACCGCGGCTCAAGGACGACACGCTTGGTCTTGAGCGTGTTCATGTAATGCGCGTACTCGCGATCGTCGAACCGGACTTCGAGGCTCCCGCCGGCGGTCTCCTTGATCTCGGGCTGCAGCATGTCGTGGAACCAGGGTTCCATGCGGTTCGCATACAGGAAGTCATAGTACTTCCTGACGAGCGCCTTGAGCTCGCTCGAGTCTTCCTTGAGGCCGTAGAACCCGGCCAGGCGGCCGCTGGAGATACCGATGTATGTGATGAGATGCGTCTCGTTCGGCAACGCGAAATCATGGACTTTCAGAGACACGAGAATCCGGTCGATCTGCTGTCCGTTCCGTGTTATGTCCAGAGTCCCGTTGTAAGCACCGGCCGGTGTATCTTCCGGGACCTGCACGTCGATCCAGATCGCGCGGTTCCTGACGAACGAGCGGAACTGCGAATCCATCCCGAACGGTCCGGTGAGCGGAACCAGGGCGTCCGGCCAGAAGCCGGTGGCACCGACCGGGCTCGACTTGCCGTAGCAGAGCACGACGTGTTCGAGGTAGAGCTTGATCCTCTCTTTCGTGATCCGTCCGGAAGGCGAAACGAGATCAGAAGCGTCCACGCGGAACCCGGAAGCCGCCCTGTCATACCGAGTCGGAGGCGGTGGCGTCGTAACCACGATTTGAAACGGCACGTGTTCGTTCTTCGCGCCCGAGATCGTCACGGTCTTTGTCTTTCCCGACCATACAAGATTGGAGGCCTCAACAGGATCCTCGGGCCGGACTTTCTGAACGCTGGGCACAGCCCACACACTCACCGGAGGTTCAGCCGCCGGGACGGCCACGGCAAATGCCGTCAGAAGCAGAAAAACTGTTGCCACTCGTGTCATAAGGACTCCTCGCAAGTGTAAAGCCGCAGGAAATAGTCGGTCCCCTGGTATTCCGGCTGCGTCGCTCCCGATCGTTCAACAGCCTCATGCATTCTAAGGCTTTTTGCGTCTTCTGAGGAACAATAGGACTTCCGCCGCAGCCGGTCCTTCCGGTGAAACTCAACTGAGCCGCTGACGGCGGCGGGCATCAGAGGTTATACTGGATTCATGAAAACTCCTGAATTGACTCTCACGAGACTGGTCGCTTTCACGTTGGCCCTCGAAGTCTGCTTCGCGCCCGCTTTCTCCCAACCGAGGAAGACCATCTTTGTCATCACCGATGCGGAGGGGGTGGCCGGAGTCTGCCGCCAGGATCAGACTGATCCCAAGGACTCTGAAATGCGGCAACTGCTGACCGGCGAGGCTAACGCCGCCGTCGAGGGTTTCCTCGCGGGTGGTGCCGACGAGGTGATCGTCTGGGACGGACACGGCGGGAGTCAGTCGCTTTCAGCGCTTACCATTCACCCCAGGGCGAAGTTGGTCATCGGAGATCTGGGAGCCACCATGACCTGTGAGCGCGGGTATGCAGGTATCGCTTTCGTCGGTCAGCACAGCATGGCAGGCGTGCGCAAGGGGATCATGGCGCACAGTTACAGTTCCCTCGGCATCCAGAACATGCTCATGAACGGACGTCCGGTCGGAGAAATCGGAACCCGGGCGGCCCTGGCCGGATGGTACCGCATTCCCGTGATCTTCCTGTCGGGCGATACCAGGGCCACGGAGGAGCTGAAAGCAATCGTGCCGGAGGCCGAGGTGGTTGCGGTCAAGGAGGGAGTAGCCCGCTACGCATGCATATCGATGTCCGCGGAGGAAGCAAGGACGGCCATTCGGGATGGCGCGGCGCGTGCGATGAAGAAGCTGGCGCAGATTGCGCCCTACAGGGTCGACGGACCCGTGACGATCGAGATCGAGCACACCACGCGAAATTCACTGCCCATCGATGCCGGCCTGGCCCCCGGGACCGAACTCGTAAACGACAGGACAATCCGCTACAGGGGCAAAGATTTTCTCGAAGCCTGGGTCCGCTATAGCGGCGGTTACTAATGGACAGAATTCTCGCTGCCTGATCCTGTCGAAGACTGCCCGGGAAGCCGAAGAGTACCCTATATGCGGAACATGCTTCTGGAGAAGGTTGAGTACAAGATCGAGGAAACACCGCGCGGCGTCTGGCGCCGTTTCGCCTACCCGGACGGCAGGTATTTCGCAGAGTTCCGCAGCAACACAGAGGTTTTCGGAATGCCGCTCCTGCACTATACGCGCGGCATCTGCCCGGAGACCGGGAGAAGAGTTGTCGCCCGCGGTTTTGTGGCGGTCGGAAGGCTCGCCGTCGGCGTGATCGCGATCGGGCAGGCTTCCGCAGGTGTTATCGCTTTCGGACAGGCGAGCATCGGCATAGTCCTGAGTCTCGCCCAGGCCGGCGCAGGGTTGCTCGCCGTCGGGCAACTGGCGGCCGGCGTTCTCCTCGGCCTGGGTCAATTTGCGACGGGTATAACGGCCATCGGGCAGCTTGCGGCAGGGCAGTACGTGCTTGCGCAACTCGGCTTCGGCCAGTACCTGTGGACTCCCGATCGGGCGGACCCGCTCGCGGTTCAGCATTTCCAGGCCCTCTGGGATGCGATCCGCGATCTCGGACCCGGACGTTAGTTCCTCGTCAACCTGAGACTGACCGCCCGCTCTCCTCAGGGGTGGTTCTGCCGTATCTGTGCGGCGGGACCAATCTAAGTGCCTCCGGAATCGGGATCGGAACCGGTTTCGCTATTTAAGTGTCGATACCGATTGCGACGCCGATTCCGATTCCGACTTCGAGGATCCTTCGCGCTCGGACACTCGTCTGCCCTGCGAGGCATCCCCCCAAGTGAAGCTGCGCCGGCTCGCCCGAAGCTGATATCCTGTCGGAGAGCGAGGACCCCGTCATGCCCGGAATACTGGAAATCCTGAAGCTTTCACCGTCTCCGCAGTCGGTCGACTATGTGGAAAACAAGAAGCAGTTTCACCTCTTCAGCCTGCTGACAGAACAGCGTCATCCTCGAACGTGGAACATGAGCTTCACGATCCAATCCGACATGGAGGCCGGCCTGCGAATGCTCCTGTCCGTGGACGATGACGTGACCCGCAGGATCGACGCGCTCTTGCGAGATCCGCAGCCTCTGGAGCAGGCCGCGGAAGCGGTCGCCCGCGCAATCCGGGATGGCAGGAAGATCTACGTGTACGGATGCGGCGCCACGGGACGTCTTGCCAAGCAGATGGAGAGCGCCTTCTGGCGCCCGTTTTGGCGCAAGGTGAAGCTTCTGGCCTGCTGGGACAAGCTGCGTCGCCATCTGCCGCCCGACATCGATGAAAGGCTCATCGGCGAGATGACCGGGGCGGATCGCGCACTGGTCAGTTCGCTCGAGGGCTTCGAGGATCTGCAGTTGATCGGGAGGCTTCAGATGCAGGACCGCGGTGTGACCCGCGGAGATGTGGTCATCTGCGTTACCGAAGGAGGCGAGACCTCCTCGGTCATCGGCACAATCCTCGGGGCACTCGATCAATACGGGAAACCGAAGACCGGAAGAGACGCGGAGTCGCAGCGCAACCTCTATTTTGTCTACAACAATCCCGACGAGGTGCTGCGACCGTTCGATCGCAGCGTAGCCGTGCTCGACAGCCCGGGGATCACGCGCATCAACCTCGCTACCGGCCCGCAGGCTATCACCGGATCGACCCGTCTTCAGGCCACGACAAGTGAAACCTTTGTCGTCGGCGTGATTCT
>JAFNAH010000143.1 GCA_017860075.1 Acidobacteriota bacterium
CCCGCCCGGGATTGTGGGACCGCGATGTGGTGGAAGTGTTCCTGGGCGCGGATTGGGACAACATCGGGCGGTACAAGGAGTATGAAGTTGCCCCGACCGGCGACTGGATCGATCTCGACATCACGCTCGACGTCAAGACACACAATACCAAGGGGAACAGAGACTGGCGGTCGGGCTGGAACACAACCGCCAGGATCGACGACAAGGCTCGCATCTGGTACGCGGCCGCCCGCATACCGCTGAAGTCGGTTACGGAGGAAGCGGTGCAGCCCGGCACCCGGTGGCGCGCGAACTTGTACCGGATTGCAGGGCAGGGCCCCGACTCGCAACGCCAGTTCCTCTGCTGGCAACCGACGTGCGCACCCGGCCTGGATCCAAATCATGTTCCAGAGAATTTCGGCACCCTTTCGTTCGAGGACGCGAGCCCGGCGAAGAGGTGAGATCCTGGAGTATCGGCCCCGCAGGGCCGTGTGTTACGACAAGGTTCTGAGATGTTCTGCCTGCCTGCTCCGGCCGGACTGGATCCGGTCCTTCAAAGCGGATCCGGAATCCTGATTCCCGGTTTCCGGAGGATTCATGTGCCCGCTCTTCTCGTATTCATGGCGATTGCAGTCCGTGCAGGACTGGCCGGTGGCCCCGAAACCTGGGTGCCGGTGAGGTGGCAGGGGGGGCCGCTCGAACTGCAGCGACGCGCGGAGAACAAGACGCTGCCCCCGGATCCGGCGATGAAGGAGACTATCGCAAACTGGTACGACCCGGCTACTCTGGATCTGCTGAGAGATACCCCGATCAACTGCCTGCTCGTAACGTGGGGAACGTGCGGCAACGCCGACACGGACGCGCAGCAACAGAACGTGGTCAGGTCCTATGCAGGCCAAGCCCACACCCGCGGGTTGTCGGTGCTCGGTCTGGTTCGCTCCGGCGATAATCCCTCATCGGTCGCGGAACGCACCGCGGGAGCTGGGCTCGATGGGCTGGTGGTGGAGGGTGATTCGGCTGACGTCGCCCGGTTCATCCCGGAAGTGCGGCGGGTGTTGCTGGAGAAGCGCAGCGCTGCCGTTGTATTCCCGATGATCGCAGCGGAGAAGCTGTATCCCAATCCTGACTGGCCCATTCTGGCGGTGGCCGACGCCGTCGTGCCAGGAATTCAGGAACTTTCAGAAGAGGCCGAATCTGCTCCGTCAAGCGAGCCGTGGATTGAATCCAACATCTGGCTAGTGCGTTCCATCGTCTCCTGGTGTGGCTCCCGGCCGGTCTGGCTGGGCGAATGGGTTGCGGCCAAGGCGACCGCCGGCGACTATGAACGTGCGATCGCTGATGCCGCCGCGGGCGGAGGACAGTGGATCCTGGCACCGGGCGACGATCTGCGCCGCGGGCTGCTGATGAAACAACCCGAGGCCGTCGCGACGTGGCGCCGGATCGCTGCCGGCCTCAGGTTCCAGCAGGAACACGCCCGATGGCGCGGGATCGCCCCGTTCGCCGTGCTGGGATTCATACAGGACCGATCCCTGAAAGACCGGACTGTGTCCGACGAAAATCTGAATTTGACGTGCCGCAGGCGTATTCCTTTGCGCTTGATAGATCGTGGCGAGCTGACGGCTTCTTCGCTCGCGGGCCTTACCGCGGTACACGCGATCGACCTGGTTCAGCCTGCCGAGAGCGAACGCACGATCCTTGCAGATTTCGCGGAAAGTGGCGGACTTGTCATCGCCGGTCCTTCCTGGAAGCAGGTGGAGATTCCCAAGAACCAGGACTTCGCAGTCCTGCCGGCAGGGAAAGGGCGCGTGGCCGTCTACCGTGAGGAGTGGCCTGACCCTGCGATCCTGTCTCAGGACCTTGTCGATTTGCTGGGCAGGGACAATCTCGGGGTGCGTCTCTTTCGTGGAGCATCGGTATTGATGAACGTCTCTGCGGACAGCGCGAACAACCGGGTCCTGGTACGTCTCTTGAATTATGCCGGCGAACCGGCCGACTCCCTGGTGGTCCGGGTCGCGGGCGGATTCAGAAGGGCAAGTATGGTCACCCCGGAAGGCGCTCCCAGAGAGCTTGCCCTGGAGAAATCGGCAGGCCGGGTTGAGGTAAACGTCCCGAGCTTGTCCGTTTATGGTGTCATATTGCTGGAGAAATAGCCGGCAGAGGAGGAAGAATGAGCAGCAGGCAGCGTGAGATGACTCGACGGCAACTATTGGCTGGCGCGGGACTGGCGGCGGGCGCCATCTCCCTGGGCCGGCCTGAATGGCTCCGGGCCTCGCCACTTTCGGCGCCGACCGCCCCGGTTTTCATCTCCAGGTGCAAGAGCTACGACGAGGATCTGGCCGCGGTGCTGAAGCCGATGTTCGACCAGATCGGCGGGATAAGCGGACTGGTGAAAGGAAAGACGGTTGCCATCAAGTTGAACCTGACTGGTGGCGGCCGCGGTTTCCGGCCGTATCCTCCGGGCGACACTTTCTGGGTAAACGGGAAGCTGACAGCGGCGGTTTGCCACCTGATCAAGCAGGCCGGCGCAAAACGGATTCGCCTGCTGGAGAGCAACACGATCGGCCTCAAGCTCGAAGACAAGATGCTCGACGGCGGTTGGGACGTCAGGCTGCTGACAAACGCAGTGCCCGACCTGGAGTTCGAAAACACGAACAATCTGGGAGAGGGCAAGCGCTACTCGAGAATGAAGGTCGGGTCGGCGCACCCCTGTATCTATCCCGCATTTGACCTGAACCATTCCTACGAGGACTGCGATGTCTTTGTCAGCCTGGGCAAGATGAAGCATCACGAGGAGTGCGGTATCACCCTCTCCATGAAGAACATGTTCGGCATCACGCCGTGCTCGATCTATGGCGACGACGCAGGAGTTGATGAGCCGAACGAGGCGGTGCGCCGCGGCCGTGCGGACGTCCTGCACTTCGGTCGTCGCCAGCCGTCCAGGAGCGCGCCACAGGAAGTGGACTTCAGCTCCGATCGCTACGAAGGTCACCGTGTGCCCCGTATCGTCACGGACCTGGTGAGCGCCCGGCCGGTCGACCTGGCGATTGTCGACGGCATTCAGTCCTGCGTGGGCGGCGAAGGCCCGTGGGTGCGGGGCAGCAAAGCGCTGCCGCCCGGAGAGCCCGGGCTGCTCGTCGTCGGGCGGAATCCCGTTTGCACCGACGCGGTTTCGGCTGCGCTCATGGGCTACAATCCGCGGGCCGAGGCCGGCAAGCCGCCATTCAAAGTCTGGAAGGACCCCAAGGCCGTGAGGGGAGACTATCAACGGGAGCACGGTGAACTCCCGCAGTACGGCGACAACACGATCCTGCTGGGCGAGGCTGCCGGCATCGGCACCGCGGACCTGAGCAGGATTGACGTGCGTGGCGTGCCGATCAAAGACGCCGTCTATGATTTCGAATCTCGCCGCACGCCGTGGCCGCCCGAAGCAGACTGATGCCGATGCGAATCGGGTAACGTGTCCTGTTCGGTGAACCCGAAGATTCAGCCTGACCTGCTTTCGCACGGGCGAGATAGCGTGAGTCCCTCCCGGAGGGTTCGCTGTTTCGCCCCTTCGGTCTCTGGTCTGCTTCTCTGCCTGTTCCTCCCCGCGGCGTCCCGCGCCCAGCTGCAACACTTCGTGTTCAGCGGCGACGCCATGGGCGGCGCCTTCTCGGTGGCAGTGTACGCTAACGATCGTGACAGCGCCGACGCCGCCGCGGCGGCGGCCTTTGCCGAGCTGCGCCGGCTGGAGCGCATGCTTTCAAACTACCGGCCGGATAGCGAGTGGAGCGAAGTGAACCGGTACGCGGCTGATCGCGCCGTAGCGGTTTCGCAGGAACTGTTCGATCTCCTCTCGGCGTGCCTCGAATACAGCCGCCGCAGCGAGGGAGCCTTCGATATTACGGTCGGCCCGCTGGTGAAGGTTTGGGGTTTTCGTGATGGATCCGGCAGGCTCGCGAATGATCCTGCGGTCCAGGAGGCCCTCGGACGGATCGGCCATACAAATGTCCTGCTCGGCTCAGTGAAACGGACTGTCCGGTTTGCGCGGCCGGGAATGGAGATAGATCCGGGCGGAATCGGCAAGGGCTATGCGGTCGACCGCATGATCGAGGTGCTCAGGCGGCATGGCATCGAACGGGCCCTCGTGTCGGCTGCAGGAAGCAGCATCTACGCGTTGGGGGCGCCTCCGGGCCGGGACGGGTGGCCGATCGACATCCGCGCTCCCAGGGGGGCCGGGAGTGGGACCGAAAAGGTGGTGCTCAAAGACGCATCGATTTCCACTTCCGGTACCTCAGAGAAATCCTTTCGGGCGGGCGGTGAGACTTACGGACACATCTTCGATCCCCGGACGGGATACCCGGTGCGCGGAGTCCTCCAGGTCTCGGTGACAGCCGCGAGCGCACTCGACAGCGAGGCGTGGACGAAGGCGTGTTTTGTCAACGGCCGTCGCTGGTCCGCAGAGCGCCTTCCCTCCGGCTTCCGCGTCTACTTCTGCGAGGACCAGGCCGGCCACCCGCTGTGCTCCTGGTTGCCGTAACGCCCGGAAGTAGCTCTCCCACTCGCCTAACCTTCTCGCTCGTGGTCCTAAACTTGGACTTGGACTTAGACCTGGACCTGGACGTGGACCTGGACCGATCCCCTTCCGACACCACAGATCTTCGCCTGCCCCCCGGTGACAATGGAGAGAGTCATTCGACGGCCTGCTGTGCCTGCGTTGTGCGACAGGCGGCGTCCAGGTCTACGTCCACGTCGAGGTCCACGTCCAAGTCCATCTCATCGTGCCGGTGGCTGGGCATCGTCACCTACCTCTGCGTCATCAACTGAACGACCTGGCGATGCATTCGCTCAGCCTGTTCTGGTGTAAAGGACAGGCTCATGCACTGAGCCTTCCTGAAGTCCTCGGGCTGCATGCGTGGACGCATGATCCCGGTGTCGGAGTGAGACTTTGGTCCGAGCAGGGCGTGGCCCAGTTCGTGGGCAATGACGATTGCCAGGATTTCCGGGTGAGTCACCTCCGCGTTGAACGCAATATCCTCCGTTCTCTTATTGAAGACGGTAACCTGCGGACCGGCGGCAAATCCGAAGACCGGTTCACGCATCTGGCCGGCGCTCTTGGGGAAACCGGAGACGATTTTCAGGACGAAATCGGACCCATCCGGATTCCAGGCAGGCCCGGCGGGGCGAGGGCGGCCGGCGGATGGTAGAGGGGTGTCCGCCCATTTCAGTTGGATTCCAGCCCCGAGGAAGAATCCTTCGACTCTCTTCTGAGTCCTGGCCAGCCTCAAAGCCGGGATCTGT
>JAFNAH010000612.1 GCA_017860075.1 Acidobacteriota bacterium
CCGATCCCGACGGCGCCTGCAGAGCGCAGAGATGACCTCCGAGAGGCAGATGACGGAGACTCCCAGGGAAGCCGCCGAGGATAAGATCTCCTCGACAACCTCGCTGCCGGGTTCCTCGATATATCTCTTGGCTAGGGCCGAGGAGTCCATGAACACGTTCAACGGGAGGATCTCCTCTCTTCAAGGACGGCTCCGCTCAGGGAAGATCCCGGCGCGATCAGGCGCAGGCCGGGGCGCTTCCAGGCGGGTCTGGCCCCCTTCCCCTCTGCAGGGACTATTCGAGCGACCGCCTTGCCATGGCGCAGAATCCGGACAGTCTCGCCCTTCTCGACCAGATCCAGAACCGCTGAGGCGTTTTTCCGGAATTCAGTGGCACTGACTGCCTTCATGAATGACCCCTCCAGCAGCGACGCACGAAGTGTACACTATTGTACATTAATGTACAATAGTGTAAGGCGCCGGACCGGGCAGGAGCGGACGCTTGAAGTCCGCAGGTTCAGCACAAACGAGAAGGCGGCCCAGCCTTCAGGCCAGCCGGGTGCGGACGCTCTTGGCGACGAGGTTTGATGTCGGGTCGGGGCAGCGGACGTATTCGGTGGTTACGCCGTCCGGGTCGATGACCTTCTCGTAGGCCGGCCACCGCGCCATAGAGTACGCTCTCTTCCGGCCGGCGCGGGCGGTACTCGCAGCTTGCCTCGCAAACGACTGGGCTCGTTCAGCGAAATACAAGATCGCCCCGCTCCGGTTGTCTGTTTCTTCCGAAAACCGCTGCCGGCGACCAGATTCGCACGTGATCAGGCGCAAGCCGATCCTGCGACCATATCACTTACCCGCGTCTCGCAGCACGGACAACGCAAATCCGGCTTGGATGCACTTCTTGACAGGGGCAAGTGTTCTTATGGGTTGGAATCGGAGGCTAAATCGAATAAAATCAGGATTGTGCGCCTGTAGCTCAGCTGGACTAGAGCGTCGGTCTCCGGAACCGAAGGTCGCAGGTTCGAACCCTGCCAGGCGTACCACTTCTTTCCGATAGTTTAGCCGGATCGATCCCGCCTGCCGTGTCAGCGCGTCGCCACTTTCTTGCCACCGGGCACCGGGGCCGCCTCCTGCGCCGGTTCGTGGTGTCGCNNCCCCTCGAGGACCCGGAGGACCGCCCCGGTCGTCTTGATCTCCAGCACGCCGGGTCCGCGCGAGTCGAACGCCGGGATTTCGCGATCCACCGTGGCGAACCTCCGCGGGGGCTTCGCGGACCGCAGAATTCTGAACCGCCCGGGATCGAAGATCTTCCTGCCGGTCGCCCTGGCGTACTCGTCGGCAACCACCGGCTCGAGCAGCGTCCCCAGGCTGACGGCCTCGTTCTGGCTCAGGCCGTCCGGCTCGGTCGGGCGCCAGCGCTCGGCCCATAGGGCCATCCGGCTCTTCCATGGGTTGAGTCCCATCGCGGTCCACGAGTCGGACCCGCTGGGCACTTCCATGCTCAGCTCGAGCCACTCTTCCCGGTTGGACGCCGTCAGGTCCACGCACTCGTTCATCTGGTCACCGTCGGGCAGCACGACAGGTATAGGATGAGGATCACGCCCAGGGCGTCGAGCAGGACGTCCCCGAGGCGCGGCGTGGAGGACGGCGGGACCGGGCCGGCACCCGGTTCCGATGGTGCGCCGGCCTCGCGCCCGACGAGCTCTTCGACTCAGGCGACATCATCAAGACACTGCGGCTGCGCAAGGGAATTAGAGGGGACAGGATCCCCAAAGCGCTCGGCGTCAACAAGGGAACGCTCTCGAGGATCGAGAGGACTTCGAAGTACGATCCCGCAACCCTGGATCGCATCGCGGCCGGACTCGGCATGACCGCGACGGAATTGCTCGCGATGAGGGACGCGCTAAGGAAAGGAGACGGCAAAACCCTGGTCTATTGCGCGACCCACGACGATCTGCACCGCAAGGTGGAAGTGGTCCTGCACCTCAATGAAGGGTTTCTGAGCTGCTACCGATTCGCTACGATTAGATCACCAGTTGGATCAACCCGCGTGAATCCCTGAAATCCAGCGGCGGTCAGCCAGGACTTGTACTCGGCTTCGGTGTATGTCGAACCGCCTTTGGTCCCGACCAGCATGTTGATCGCGAACAGCGCGGCCCACCTCGGCGCGGTCTTATCCGGTTCGATGATGAAATCGCGAATGACGATGCGCCCACCTGGAGCCAGGGCCCGGTAGCACCGGCGGAATAGATCCTCGTTCTGTTCGGGATCCAGCATGTGGCAGATGGCCGACAGCAAAATCAGGTCGTAGTCCTTGCCGAACTCATCGACCGTCAGGTCCCCGACGCGTGTGGTGACCCGGTCCGCCATGCCAGCTTCCTTGATATGCTTCCGCGCAATCGGGACGACAGATGCCAGATCGAGGACTTCGGCGCGCAGGCTGGGGCTCGCCTTCGCAAATGCGATGGAGTAAGCGCCTGAACCCCCGCCGATGTCGAGCAGGCGATGTACCCCCGACACCCCTACCGCGCGGATCACCTGCGCAGCGGCTCTTTCCGCTCCTCGGTGCATGGCAGCAATGAAGCTCTCCGTCCATCGCTGCTCCTGTTGCTCGACGCCTGGAGGCCTTACTGCCGTGCCGGCGCGCACGCAGTCGGTCAGGGTGGCCCAGGCCGCGAACATGTCCACCGTATGCATGAGTGCAGGCTGGGCGTAGTCGGGAGATCCGGCCACAAGATATCGTGCTGTATCAGGGGTGTTGAAGAACGTTCCGTCCTTTTTCGTCAACGCACCCAAGGCAACGAGTGCATTGAGCAGGGCTTCGGTGGCCCGAGGATTGGTACCCAGCTTCTCTGACACCTGCACCCCTTTGGCGCCTGGCCCAACGGCGGTGAAGATGTCCAGTTCGACCGCGGTGAGGAGAACTCGGCTCTCCTGATAGCGGCCCATCGTATCCGTCAGGTCTGAGAAGGATTGGGCAGACATAGCGATTGACGCTGCTCCTGCGAAGAAA
>JAFNAH010000144.1 GCA_017860075.1 Acidobacteriota bacterium
CTCCTGCCGGATGTCGACGTGGTCCAGGAGCTGACTGCCGGTTCCCTCGAGGCCGCCTTCAGCGACCGGGTTTGCGCGATGGTGCTGGAGCCGATACAGGGAGAGGGAGGTATCGTACCCATTCCTGCATCCTTTCTCAAAGCGGCCCGAGAGCTGTGCGACCGGCACCAGGCGCTCCTGGTTTTCGACGAAATTCAATCCGGCATGGGTAGAACGGGGAAGTGGTTCGCCTTTCAGCATTATGGCGTAGAGCCCGACCTGCTGGCGCTTGCCAAGTCGATCGCTGCCGGCTACCCGCTCGGAGCCGTCCTGGGCAATGCGCTTGTCGCCGGCAGCCTGAAGCCGGGCGACCATGGCACGACATTCGGGGGTGGGCCGCTTGCCTGCAGGCTGGCGCTGGAGGTCATGGACATCATCGAGGAGGACGGGCTTCTCCGGGAAGTTGCTGGCCTTGGCCGCCAACTGTCAGCCGGTCTGCGCTCGCTCGCATCACGCCACAGCGGCATCGGGGAGGTGCGTGGCCTCGGTCTGATGATCGGAGCCGAGCTCGGCGCTTCTGCCAAGGAGGTTGTGTCACGCCTGCTCCGGGAGGGATTCATAGCGAATGCGGCTCATGACACCGTACTGCGCCTGCTTCCCCCTTTCATCATCCGCCCGGAGCAGATTGACGAGTTTCTCACTGCGCTGGATGGCATACTTAGCGATATGGAGGACAAGGTCAGGTGAGCAGGGTAGTCGAAGATCGCAGGATTGATGAGGCAGGAGTGTCCCGGAAAGAGGGCGCCCGAGCGCTCCGGGGGCAGGTGATTCGAGTCCGGAAGGCCAGGATGGCGGACGTCGCTGCCATGCATTCGATGATTAATCATTATGCGGAGAAGCAGCTGATGCTTCCGAAGGCGCACCTGCAGCTGTACGAGACCCTGCGTGATTACAGCGTCGCAGTCGAAGCCGGAGACGATTCCAGGGTACTCGGTTGCGGGTCGCTGCATCTCTACTGGGAGGATCTCGCGGAAATCCGCGCGGTCGCAGTCCTGCCCGGCATCGCGCACAAGGGCATCGGGTCACGCGTTGTGGAAGCCTTGATTGAGGAAGGACGATCCTACGGTTTGGAGCAGATTTTTGTCTTCACCTATGTCCCGGCATTTTTCAGTCGTTTCGGGTTTGTCCAGGTGGAACATCGGTCGATGCCGCTCAAGGTTTTCAACGAGTGCTTCCATTGCCCGAAATTCAATACCTGCGACGAACTGGCCATGGTCCTGCACTTATGACGGAAAGACGAAAGAAACCGAGGTCGCGTAGAGACCGGAAGTGGCGGGTGATTCGAGGCGGAGTCACCGCGCCCCAGGGATACCTTGCTTCCGGGGTGGCCGCTGGCATCAAGAAGGCCGCGCTCGATCTCGCGGTCCTCTTTTCGGCGCGGCCGACGAGCGCGGCGGCCGTTTTCACCCGGAATGCAGCACAGGCTGCACCGGTCATCCTCAGCAGGAAACACCTGCGTCTTTGCCGCGGGCGCGCCCAGGCGCTCCTGGTGAACTCGGGCTGCGCGAACGCCTGCACCGGCAGGAAGGGCCTCAAGGATGCGGATATCTGTGCCGGGAGCCTCGCCTCGCAGCTCGAACTCGAGAAGTGCCGGGTGATCGTAGCGAGCACAGGTGTAATCGGCGCGCCGTTGCCGCTGACGAAGGTTCTCAAGGGGGTGTCTACGGCCGTCTCGGCCCTCAGCACCCGCGGAGGCGAAGCCGCCGCCCGTGCGATCATGACGACCGACACTCACGAGAAGGTGTATGCGATAGAGAGCAGGATCAAAGGCAAGCCGGTACGAATCGGCGGTATGGCGAAAGGTGCCGGCATGATCCACCCGGACATGGCGACCATGATCGCCGTAATAACCACAGATGCCCACATCCCACCCCTGCGGCTCGACCGGATCCTGAGGCGTGCAGTCGACTCCACGTTCAATTGTCTGACCGTCGACGGCGACACGTCCACCAACGACACGGTGGTCCTGTTCGCGAACGGCGCTTCGGATGTAAAGGTCGACGGGCGCTGGCTGGCGCACTTCGAGAGTGGATTGACGCGCGTGTGCGAAGAACTCGCCCGAAGCATCGCGAGGGATGGCGAAGGGGCCACCAAGTTCGTGGAAATCAGCGTCGGCGGGGCTGCAAGTGTGCGGGACGCGCGCAGGGTAGGCATGAGCGTAGCCAACTCGCCGCTGGTCAAGACCGCCCTGTTTGGCGAAGAACTGAATTGGGGACGCATCGTCTGCGCCGCGGGCAACAGCGGAGTCACCTTCAATCCTGACCTGGTTACGGTTTCGATCGGAGGCGTACCTCTTTTCCGGGGCGGCGAACCGGTGACGCTGACAAAGCGCCAGGCACGCGAACTTATGTCCGCCCGGGATATCGAGATTTCCATTGCACTTGGAATGGGAGACAGGTCCGCGAAGATTTGGACCTGCGACATGAGCAGGGAATACATCGACATCAACGCAGGTTACATGAGCTAGTCGAGCGGGCTGTATAAGGGCTTGACAATTCAAAGAGCCAACATAAGATACAGCGAAGTCGTGTCATCGCCGTGGAGGCGGTGAGCCTGCGGAAACGGGCTGTAGGCCCGATATTCAGACCCTCGTCTCCGGATCAGGCAGCGGCGAACGGATCAGTGTCCTCAGGCCCCCCTGAAGCGGCTTGGTTACGCGCTGGCCGCGGGGTCGGGCCCAGCGCAGGAGTCAGGACACGGGAAAGGGAGGAGGCATGACAGAACGCGTCTATGTTTTCGACACAACTCTTCGGGACGGTGAGCAGTCTCCCGGTGCCAGCATGAACATCGAGGAGAAACTCCTCCTTGCAAGGCAGCTGGAAAAGTTGCGCGTAGATGTAATCGAAGGCGGATTCCCGATTTCCTCCGATGGCGACTTCGAATCCGTAAAGCGGATCGCCGAAGAGATCCGGACCGTCTCCATCGCCGGTCTCGCGCGCGCTGCCAAGATCGACATCGACAGGTGCTGGGATGCCGTAAAACCGGCAGCAAAGCCGAGGATTCACACTTTTATCGCTACTTCGGATATACACCTGAAGTATAAGTTGAAGAAAAGCCGTGAGGCTGTCCTCGAGGATGCGCGGCAGGCGGTTCGCTACGCAAAGAGCCTGTGCCAGGATGTGGAGTTTTCGGCCGAGGATGCAGCGCGCTCCGATCTGGACTACCTCTGCCGGGTAATCGAGGCGGTGATCGAAGAGGGCGCGACTGTCATCAACGTCCCCGACACGGTGGGATATGCGATCCCGTCGGAGTTCGGTGAAAGCATCCGGTACATCCGGACACATGTTCCGAACATCGGCAAGGCAGTTCTGTCGGTGCACTGCCATAACGACCTCGGGCTGGCTGTGGCGAATTCCCTGATCGCCGTGCAGAACGGTGTCCGCCAGGTTGAATGCACCATCAACGGGATCGGTGAGCGGGCGGGCAACGCGTCCCTCGAAGAAATCGTGATGGCACTGCACACCCGCAAAGACCTGTTCGATCTGGAGTGCGGCGTAAACACCAGGGAGATCTACCCTGCCAGCGGACTGCTGACCAATCTCACCGGGCTGGTAGTCCAGGCGAACAAGGCGATCGTCGGTAGAAACGCTTTCGCTCACGAGGCGGGCATCCACCAGGACGGCGTCATCAAGGAAAAGTTGACCTATGAGATCATGACGCCGGAGACGGTCGGCATCAAAGACAGCAAGCTCATCATGGGGAAGCACTCGGGCAGGCATGCGTTGAAACGGAAATACGAGGAACTCGGGTTCGACCTGTCGCAGGCCGCGCTCGAGAAGGCCTATGTGCTCTTCAAGAAGGTTGCCGACAGAAAGAAAGAAGTCTTCGATGAGGACCTCATCGTCATAGTGCGCGACGGTCTCAGAATCTTCCCCGAGGCTTACCGGCTGAAGTACGTGCAGTCCAGCGGCGGCAACCAGATCATCGCCACCGCTGCGGTGATGCTGGAGAAGGAGGGTGAGCTCATGCGGGATTCCGCCGTCGGAGACGGGCCCGTGGACGCGGCTCTCCGGGCCATCGATCGCATCACGGGCATGCCGGGCCGGCTGATGGACTTCTCCGTTCGCAGTGTCACGCGCGGGACGGATGCGGTGGGCGAGGTGTTCATGAAGGTCGACTTCGGCAACGTCTCCTTCATCGGGAAGGCTGCCAGTACGGATATCGTCGACGCCAGCACGCGAGCTTACCTTAACGCCATCAACAAGATGGTCCACTACCAGATGGCCGTGGCGGAGCACAAGGAAGGCCAGCTGGGTACCGAGGTCGTCTGACGGGCCGTCTGTACTCGCAGCACCCGGCGATTCCGGTTGCGGAACGACTGTCCGCGGCAGACGGCGGAGAAAAGATCGTACATTTTTCGACTGCCGGTGCTGGGCTGCGCAGGAGGTGGCATGAAACGCCCCGGAAAGGCGCGCCTGCCCAGGCGCGCCCGTGTTGCATTTCAGGGTGAACTGGGTGCGTTCAGCCAGCAGGCTGCGCGTCGAATTTTCGGTCCTCACCTGCAACCGCTGCCTTGTCTGGCCTTCGAGGATGTCTTCCGTCGCCTCGTGAGGAGAAAAGCGGATTTTGCGGTAATTCCGATCGAGAATTCGCTCGCGGGGAGCATCCACCAGAACTTCGACCTGCTCGCGAAGCATTCCCTCGAGTCGATCGGCGAAACCTACGTACGGATCGAGCACCACCTGATCGCCAATCCCCGTGCGCGCATGGCCGATATCAGGCAGGTCTACTCGCATCCCGTAGCCCTCGCGCAATGCCGCACGTTCCTGGGCTCCCTGCGGGCTGCCGAGGAGGTCTCCTTCTACGATACGGCAGGCAGCGTGAAGTTCATCCGGGACAAACACCTGTCAAACGCTGCAGCTGTTGCGTCCGCAGACGCGGCCAGGATGTACGGGATGAAGATCCTGAAACGCAACATCGAGGACGACCGGGAGAACTACACGCGGTTTCTCGCTCTTGCGCGGCGCGGACGTGTCCCGCACGGGGGGGCGAAGACCAGTCTGGTCTTCAGCCTCAGGAACGAACCTGGAGCGCTTTTCAAAGCCTTGTCGGTTTTTGCCCTGCGTGACATCAACCTTACCAAGATCGAATCGCGCCCCATCCGGGGTAGAAGATGGGAGTATCTTTTCTACGTGGACCTGCAGAGCGACATCAGGAGTCGCCAGTGTGTGAATGCGCTGAGACATCTGCAGGAGATGACGGCCTATTTCAAG
>JAFNAH010000613.1 GCA_017860075.1 Acidobacteriota bacterium
CGCCGATCACCGCAGAGAACGACACTATCCTTTCGTACAGTTGCTTCATCGCCTCCAAGTGGTGCACAACTGTCGACGGGCTTTTCTGAGATCCCAGGGCTGAATGGCCCGGTTGGATCCTGAGCTCGCAGAGGAACGGGTTATGGCGCCAACGCTTCGCGGGCCTGTAGGGACCCTGCTCCTGGTTCTGTCGTTCGGAACCGGCGCCCTTGCGCAGAGCAAACAGGTCTGGCCCGAGAGCAGTACCTTCGTCAAGTTGACGGATAACACGCGTTTCTACTTTCTGATGACGACCGTCAAAGAGGAGCGCGAGTCCACAGAGGGAGAGGTCGGCCCGAATTTTGATTTCTACCTCAAGCCGCTGCGGAAGGTGAACAGGCTCGCCTTGTTCCGCCTGGACGAATCGAAGGCTCGATTCTTGATGATCAGGGTCGGATACCGTTACGTCTTTCCGTACGGGGGCGATTCTTCCGATGAGCATCGCGGTGTAGTCGAGGCAACGGCTCGCTATCCTCTGACGCATGGCGTGCTCGTTTCGGATCGGAACCGGATGGACCTGCGGTCAATCGGGGGGGCCTTCTCGTGGCGCTACCGCAACAGGCTGACAGTTGAAAGGAACTTCTCGATCCGCCGCTTCAAGTTCACTCCTTACTGTCGCGGCGAAATCTACTATGACAGCAGGCATGATAAGGTAAGCCGGACGGCGCTGATCGGCGGCTCGTCGTTTCCGATCACAAGACACTTCGAGTTCGAATCGTATTTCGAGCATCAAAACGATTCCGGCGGGAGTTCGAACCGCACCGTGAATGCCTTGGGGATGGTGGCCAACCTCTACTTCTGATGAGGAAACAACAGTGAGGGGTCAAGAGGAGTCTTTAACGACCAACTGGAATGGAGTGGGCAATGGAAACGTGTGCCATAGTGAGTAAGCCGGCCGACCTGGGCCGGTTGGTGAGAAGACCGGTCATCGTCGGCGTGTTCGCGGCGCTTGCCGCGGTCGCTATCTCCGCTGCGGCGGACACAGCACGCCGGCCGAACATCGTCATCATCCTCGGCGACGACATGGGGTAATACGCACGCGAGCTGCTCGCCCACCCGGTCGCTTCTACTGAGCGGCGTCGATACGCACCTGAACGGCCTCGGCAACATGGACGAGTGGACCGCGCCGAATCAGATGGGCGTGGACGGCTACGAAGGTTTCCTCAACAAACGGGTGACGACGCTGCCGCAGCTGCTGAAGGAATCCGGCTATCACACCTACATGGTCGGCAAGTGGCATATGGGGAAGTCGCCGGACCAGATCCCGGCCGCGCGCGGATTCGAGCGGGATTTCTCGCTGCTGGACGGCGCAGGCAGCTACTGGGACATGACGAATTTCACCGGCGCGTCACCGATGTCGGTATACACCGAGGATGGGCGATACCTGACGCGGCTTCCCAAGGGCTACTACGCAACCAAGACCTACACCGACAAGATGATCGGATTCATTGACGCCAACCATGCCGACGGCAAACCGTTCTTCGCCTACGTCTCCCACCAGGCGCCGCACGATCCCCTCCAAATGCCGCAGGAATGGCGCACTCGCCACGTGGGCGAGTACGACATGGGTTGGGACGCGGTGCGGCAGGCGCGACTGAAACGACAGATCGAACTCGGCATCACGCCCGCGGACACGCAGCTTTCCGAGCGGCTGTGGTTTCTGCCTGATCCCATCGTGCTCGCTCCGGCGACCAGGGCCATCCTCGGCAAGAAGATGGAGCTCTACAGGGGCATGATGGAGAACATGGACTTTCACGTCGGCCGGCTCATCGACCACCTCAAGAAGATCGGCGAGTACGAGAACACGATCTTTATAGTCTTCGGCGACAACGGCGCCGAGGGGACCGACCTCTTCGAGCTGATCGCAGGTTCGCCCGGCTCGCGTGACTACCTCTTCGCGGCGATCAAGTGGTCGCAGACCCACCCCAATGCGTGGGGCGACCCGGGCTCGTATGTCTCCTACGGCCCGATGTGGGCGCAGGTGTCGATGACGCCCTTCAGCCAGTACAAAGCCTGGGTCGGGGAAGGCGGCATCCGGAACGCGCTCATTGTCAGCGGACCGGCCGTCAAGCGGCCCAAGGGGAGTATTAACAACGGGCTGATGCACGTTTCCGACCTCATGCCGACGCTGCTCGAAATCGCCGGCGCCAGCTATCCAAAGAGCCGCGAGGGACACGATCTGCCCCCGCTCATGGGCAAGTCCTGGGTCCCGGTGCTCGCGGGACAGGCGGAGTCGCCCCGCACGGAGCAGGACTACCTCGCCTGGGAAATCTTCGGCAACCGAGCGGTGCGGCAAGGCGAGTGGAAGATCCGTTGGGAGTACAAGTCGTTCGGCAAGGGCGACTGGGAGCTTTTCAACCTCGCCGCTGATCCCGGCGAGCGAAAAGATCTCGCTGCGGAGCAGCCCCAGAAGTTGCAGGCGCTGCTCGCGCTCTGGAACAGCTATGTCCGGACGAACAACGTGGTTCTGCCGAGCCGCTCCCCGTTCGAGACCATGGCAGACCAGCTCCCGCCGCGCGTCCCGGTCGACGCCGGCTACCCGCCGCTCGTCAACAAGCGTCAGTTTGTGCCCCCCAAGGACATGATGGCTGAGCCCAAGAAGCATTGAGCGTCGCCGACCCGGGTACTAACGAAGCGGTATGGAGAGATCCCAGAGACTGAAGGAGGTCCGATGAAACCGGTTGCTTGCTTGCGGTTGG
>JAFNAH010000145.1 GCA_017860075.1 Acidobacteriota bacterium
ATCTGAAGCAGATCAGGGCCGTCGGGCCGGCTCCACCGTTCAGGCAGGACCTGTGGCAGCCCCGGCAGCGCCGGAGCCCGAATTCACATTCGTGCGGGCGGTGTACACGAGCCTTCGCCCCTGGGGTTACTACAAGGGGTGGTATACGGACTGGCCGAAGGCTGACCGCCAGTTTCTCCTCGGCCTCGAGCGTCTCACAAACATAAAGATCGCCAGGGAAGGCAAGACTATTTCACTCATCGACCCGGAGCTTTTTCGATACCCGTTCCTCTACGCGGTCGAAGTCGGACAGTGGGACTTGAGCGACGAGGAGGTATCATCTCTCGGGGAATATCTACGGCGAGGTGGCTTCCTTTTCTGCGATGATTTCTGGGGCAGCGCCGAGTGGGCCAACTTCGAGCGCAACATGCGGCGCGTCCTGCCCGAATGCCGGATCGAAGAACTCCCGCGTGAGCACCCCCTCTTCCATTCCTACTACGACATCAACGAAATCATACAGACTCCAAACGTCGGAATCGCCGTCGAGCGCCGGCCCACGTATGAGCAGGACGGTTTTGTCCCTCACTGCAGGGGGATCTCGGACGAGAGCGGCCGGCTCATGGTTGTCATCAACTGGAACACCGATCTGGGCGACGCGTGGGAATGGGCGGACCTGCCCGGGTACCCCGCCAGGTACTCGACCTATGCCTACCAGGTCGGGATCAATGCGATCGTCTACGCGATGAGCCACTGAATGGAGTCTGTTTTCGAGTTTCTCTTCAAGTATCGTCCCCTTGTCTACGAGCGTGGCTCATTCACGCTCAGCCCGCCGTGGCCTGGTGCGGTGACGTGGGTGCTCGTAGCGGCAGCCATGTTCCTGGCCTGGTTTCTCTACCGGGGTATGCGGCACCTTGCGATCTTTCCCTGGCGCATCCTGCTCATGGCGCTGCGCTGCCTCGCGTTGCTGACAGTCCTTGTCATTCTCCTCCAGCCCGCACTGACGGTTCCAGTGGCCGCACCCCAGCGCAGCTTCGTGGCGGTGGCATACGACGCGAGCCGGAGCATGGAAATCCGGGACGCTGCGGGTCGCCGTTCGCGCTTCGACGCAGAAGAGGATCTCCTGCGCTCTTCCACCGGTTCCCTGGTCCCGGAGCTCGCCGCACGGTTCAAGTTGCGCTATTTCCGTTTTTCGAGCGAAGCGGAGAGAACCTCTGCTTTCGAGGGCCGGGGGAAGCTTGGGAGCCACACGAACCTGGAGCGTTCGATCGACCAGGTGCTGAGCGAACTGGGCAGCGTTCCGGTTGCCGGCATCGTGCTGCTCTCTGACGGCGCGGACAACCGCTCCCTCAACCTCAGCGCTCTTACCGCCCGGCTGAAGGCACGGAGGATGCCCGTCTACGCCATCGGGATCGGTTCCCCCCGCTTCACGACTGACGCGGAGATCGTGCAGGTGGCCATGCCGGGACGTGTGCTTCCGGAGTCGATGGTGGAGGCAAGCGTGGCGGTGAAAGCCTCCGGACTTGCGGGTCGCGACGCGCAGCTCGTCGTCGCGGAGCGCGAAAAAGAGCTCAAGCGGACCAGGATCACACTGGGTGGCGACGGTGAAGTCAAGATCTGCCGAGTAGCCTTTTCATGCGGACCTGCGGGTGTCAAAGTCGTCACTTTCCGCATCGAGCCGTTGCCGGGCGAGATCGTACCCGAAAACAACGAAATGGCCGAGCTTCTGCGCGTTGAGGACGAGCAGCCTCAGATCCTGTATGTCGAAGGCGAGCCGCGATGGATTTACGGGTTCCTGCGGCGGGCCGCGCTCGAAGACAAGAGCGTGCGCCTCGTGACACTCCTGCGCCAGGCCGATGGGAAGTTTCTCAGGCAGGGAATCGAGTCGAGTTCGACGCTGGAGAAAGGTTTCCCGGCCCAACCCTCTGAACTTTTCCGATACAAAGCACTGATATTCGGAAGCGTGGAGGCAAGCTTCTTCACCTTCGACCAGCTGCGCCTGGTATCCGAGTTCGTAAGCAGGCGGGGAGGGGGCTTCCTGATGCTGGGAGGCAGAAGTTCATTCGGTCAGGGAGGATATGGCAATACCCCTGTTGAAGAGTTGTTGCCGCTGAATATCCGTTTCGGGGCCCGAAGTGCCGCACCGCAGTACGACGACCTGGAATTCCGAGCCAGATTGACGGGCTATGGTGCCGAGAATCCGGTGACCCGTGTGGCCCCTGAAGAAACCTTGAACCGGAAGCAGTGGGATGCCGCGCCCGCGCTGGTCGGTATCAATCCGACCGCAGGACCCAGGCTCGGAGCGACAGTGCTTGTTACGGCCCAGAACGGGCAGAGGCGGGGCCCAGCGCCCGTGCTCCTCGCGTTCCAGCGCTTCGGGCGCGGCAAGTCCATGGCACTCACGACTGCTTCGACGTGGCGCTGGCGGATGGAGATGGATCATCGGGACGACTTCCATGACGTTTTCTGGAAACACATGCTGCGGTGGCTGGTCAATGACGTGCCGGACCCCGTAACCGTCGCGGCAGCGAGAAGCTCGTGCTCGATGGATGAGACAATGACACTGACGGCGGAAGTGAACGACCCGGAGTTCCTGGCCGTGAATAACGCCCGCGTCACGGCGACGGTCAAGACCCCGTCGGGACGGATCGTGACGTTGCCGTTCACTTGGGATGCCCGGGGAGAGGGGAAGTATTCAGCCGCCCTCAAGCCAGCCGAAGAGGGCATCTACGAGCTGTCGGCGGAGGCGTTTGCGGGAGAGCGGAGCCTCGGTCGATCAGTCGCCAGTTTCCGCGTCGCGGAGTCGACGGAAGAGTTTCGCAACGCGTCCCTCAATTCCGACCTGCTCAAATTGCTTGCGAGAGACACGGGTGGGCAATACTACTCTCCGGCAGAGGTCCGGACACTGCCCGAGGACGTCTCCTACATCGACAACGGCGTCTCCCGTGTCGAGGTGAAACCGATCTGGGATATGCCTTTTCTCTTCCTCCTGCTCGCCGGTGCGATCTCCGCGGAGTGGGTGGTGCGCAAAAAGAAAGGATTGGCATGATCGCGATTCGCAGCTCGCGGATGGCAATGACGGCAGGTGCAGACAGACGGCCCGGCAGGGCGCCCTGCGCCTGCCTCATGTTCCTGGGCGTCGTCCTGAACGCCATTCCGGGAGTCGGCGGGCAAGCAGAGCCATCGGCGAACAGCAAAGACGGCAGGTGGGCACTTCTCATTGCCGGGATCAGCGGGGACCGGGAACTGCAGCTTGAGTTCATCGATGAGGTGAAGAATCTTCATGCTCTCCTGTCCTCCGAGATGCGGCTCCCCTCCGATCACATCGAAGCCCTTGTGGATGACCCGTCTCTCGTGCCGGGACTGGCTGCCCGGAAATCGACCGCGGAGAACCTTATGGATGCGTGCCGCCGCATTGGCCGCAGGGCGACCCGTGACGACTCCGTATTTGTGTTTATCGCAGGCCACGGCAGCTACGAGGGCAAAACCTATAAACTGAATCTCGTGGGGCCTGATCTGACTGCCGACGACCTGGCGACCTACCTGTATTCAATACCTGCTCGCACTTTCATCGTGGTCAATACGACAACCTGCAGCGGAGGGAGCATGGAGTCACTGGTGCAACCGGGCCGGGTCGTCGCAACCGCCACCAAGAGTGGCCACGAGAAGAACAGAACGTATTTTGGACACTATTTCGTGGAGGCATTCCAGAACCACAACGCAGATACTGACAAGAACGGCCGTATTTCCATGCTGGAAGCTTTCGGCTACGCGGATCAGAAAGTGAAGGAGCGCTACGCGGGCGAGGGGCTGCTGCAAACGGAACATCCGACCCTGAATGATTCCAGCGACGGCCTGCTCGCTCGCACAGCCTATCTGGATGCGGGGAAGGGTATTGCTTACGGGCGTCCTCTGAGCGCAGAGGAACGTCGCCTGATGGAGGAGTCGGACGACCTGGAGAGGCAGATCGAGTCCCTCAAGCAGCAGAAGGCCGGGATGCCGGAGGAGGAGTACGACAGGAAGCTTGAGTCCCTGCTGCTGAAACTTGCTGAGATCAGCGCAAAACGTGGCCAGAAATCGTCCCAGGAACCGGATTTCTAACGGCTGTGATTCAGGCAGTTGCGAGGGAAGTGGGTTCACTCCGGCCGTTGCAGGGCCGTGATCGGTTGCGGTACCAGATTGATCTCCAAGATGCCGATTGCAGGCCAAGTCGAGGGAGCGTTGCCCCTCTCGGGCACACATATGTGAGGCAAGGGAGATTCCGTGCACCAGATCCTTTCAACCCTCCTGTTCTCGTTGATCTTCACGCTGCTTGCGGGCTCCGGTTCCCGCCTTACGCAGGATGCCGGTGTGTCGCTCGAGCGTGCTGACGCCGCGCTGCGAGGCGGCGACTACCCTGCTGCGCGCAAAGGCTACGAGACTCTCGTGGCAGAGGGGCGGAACGCCGAGCAGGCCCGGGTCGGCTTGCTGAGAACGCTGAACGAGACGGGAGCCTATCGAGAGGCATCCAAACTGGCGGAGACTTTTGTCTCGCGGAACCCTTCACCGGAGCTGTTCCTCGAGGCGGGCCTGATCGCGCGGGCGATCGGGGATCTCCGTCGAGCCGAGACGTATCTCCGCCGGTCACATGAACAGCCGGGTCCGGCCGGCATCCACGCGGCCGGAGAGCTGGCTGAACTCATGAACTCCCAAGGCAAACGTTCCGAGGCACGGGTGCTGTGGGAAGGGATCATGCAGCAATACCGCTCCGGCCGGCTGCGGGGGAGCGAAGCTCTCGGTCAGGCGGCGGTCGCCGCGTGGCGCCTCGGCTACGCCCAGGACGCGAAGGATATCTTCCTCGACGCCACGGACGAGAATGCGTCCGGGCCGGTCTCTGCGCGTCCCCTCGCGGACTTCGGGTTCCTGTTTCTCGACAAATACAATTCTACGGACGCGATGGACGTGTTCCGCGATTGCCTTAAGATCAACGGACGCTATCCGCCCGCCCTGCTGGGGATGGCACGGACCAGACTGTTCGACAGCAGCCCGGAAGCCGAAACCCAGGCGCGAGCTGCGATCTCCGTGAATCCGAACTACGTCCCCGCAATAAACCTGCTGGCCGAGCTCAGGATGCAGGAAGAGGACTATGCAGCCGCCGAGCGCGAAGTCCGCCGCGCACTGGCCATCGATCCGGCGAACCTTGAATCGCTGAGCCTGTTGGCTGCCTGTCAACAGTCCACGGGTGATTTGGCTGGCTATGCGGCGAC
>JAFNAH010000614.1 GCA_017860075.1 Acidobacteriota bacterium
GATACCTTTACCGCCGACCCCGAAGCTGAAGAAGAAACGCATGGGGTTGGGATTACCATCTGAAACTCCGAGCCGTCCAAAGATACCAATGCCCTGGCCGGAGTCCTTTTTCGGTTCATACAGGTACTGATCAAAGTTGTAGTAAACCATCCAGGAACCATCCTGTTTCTCAATATCCCGGTTCTCGATGAAAAGGCGCAGGCTCTGATCAAGGGAGGCATACGTTTTATTGGAATACCCCCCACCGATCAGTTGGTGTCCGGTGAGCCCGAAAAAGTTTGTCCGTATCCGGGCTTCACCCACAAAGCTTAATTCGTCCGAGCTCAAATCGTCGAAGCCGCTGCGGTCTGCTTTGCCGTTGGTTTGAAGAACAGAAAAACCAACGATGGCGTCATGGGGGTTTTTCGTCGGTAGAAGAAGCAACCCTGCGCCCAGCGTCGAGTAAGGTACTGTCAAAAGGGTAACGGGGTTAATGTTGAATGCCCCGTTCATGAACTGGGTGTCCCCTTTGCCGTGAGCAAACTCATTCATATCCCCGGAATTGGGGGTGAGAAGGGCGAGCTTTCCGAGCATCACGGCGGCGTACGGCGAAAGGAACTGCATAAACGATATATTGGGCACGTTAAGGTTGTCCCCGGTCGGCATTGGAAAGATCTGGTTGGTATTCGCTGGATTAAGCGCTCCGGTCAGTCCATTCACAGAATCATTAAAATTCCCCTCCACTTGCACTGTGAAAAATCCTCCGGGCCACAATCCCAGCTTCTGGGTGTCTAAATGGAATATAAATTCTCCTCGCCCTCCGTACTTCCAGGAATCGTCCTTGCCACCGTCGACGACGCCCTGGTAAACCTGGGTTAGATTCATCTCGAAAGTAATGCCCTTTGCGGCAAGGTCGTTACGGGCACCGAACCAATCGCCGGTCAATGTCGACCGGTGCCACAGGTCGCCCGAATAAGAGGCCGCAGAGGGTCCCTCCGCCAGGGCAGGTTCCACACCCAAGGCGAGCATAACAATCGCCAGTATTATCACTCCCAACACCTTTGTCATTCTCTTCATATCTTCTCTCCTTTCCGTTTTTGGAACTATTAGGGTCCAGTTCTACAAGTTCTATGATATTTCCATCGGGATCCCGCACCATGGCAAGACGAACTCCTAATCGGCTCTCGGGTTCAGGGACCTCGAAGGGGACGGCCTTGTCCCGAAGTCCTCCGCAACTGGGCAGGTATGCCCACAGCTGCTCCAATGTCTAACGCATCCTTCGTCCTCTGCATCAGGTTCATGGCTCCTGTCTTTCTCGTCGCCGGCTTCTGCGTGAGATACACCTCCGTCGCCCGGTTGAGCGTCTGCAAGTCGCGCAGGCGCTCGGCGGTCTCGTCGACCGCCACCCGTTCAGATTGGTCTCCACTACATACTGCCGGAATTCTTCAATTCACTTCTTCGACCCTTTTTCCGGCGGGGTGAACATGGCTTTGTCTTCCCCGATTTCCTCGTTGATCAGCGCATTGAGTTTCTGGTTCATGGCCGACAGCAATTTTTCGTCGTACTTGGGATGGGTCGGGTTGGCCAGGTTCTCCATTTCCTCGGGATCCAACAGCAGGTCGTAGAGGGCGACGTCGTTGTCGGCCAGAAGCTGCTGGACCGATGCCGGCAGGTTGTAGTTGCCCATCCCGAAGTAGCGGACCAGCTTGTAACGGCCGTCGAAGATGCCGCGGAACAACTCGCGTTTCTCGAGGTTCGGCACGCCAATCTCGTTGACGAGGCCTTTGAACGCCTCCATGCCGCGATGAAACTCCTGGCCGGCCTGGTGGGCGGCCATGTCGAACACCTTGACGGCGTTGCGCGCGCCGGGTTTCTCGCTGTTGCCGCGGGGCCCGACAGAAGCGGGATCGCGCACCACGCCCGAGAGGTCATGGCCTTTCAGGAGCGGGTAGCGCTTCCGCCGTTCGGCCTCCGACAGGCCGGCAAACGCCAGGATCGTGGGCACCAGATCGAGATGGGAACCCACCGCATCCGTACGGCTTGCGCCGGGGTGGCGCGGATCAGCGATCACCAGCGGCACGTTGACAGTCTCCTGAAACGCCACGCTGCCCTTCTGGCGCAGGTGATGGGCGCCGCCCTGCTCGCCGTGATCCGCCGTGAAAATGACGATCGTGTTGTCGGCCTGACCGCTCGCTTCCAGCGCATCCAGCACCGCTCCGATGTGCCGGTCCACGTCGAGATGGCAGTTGAGGTAGTAGTTGACATGGTTGTGCCACATGTCCCGGCGCTCCATCGGTATCCGGCCATAGTACACGTCGCACAGGTGCATGTAACTGCGGACGGCAGGCGGCTGTCCTTTCAGGTCGTCAAAGAAGGAGGCCGGCAAGGTCGTCGACCATTTCTGGCGGTACAGCGGCGTATCCGGCGCGCTGAAGATCGGGAACATGCTCTTGGCCTGTACGGTCCCCGTTCCGTCGGTATCATAGAACATCACATCGTGAGGGTTGACGAAGTTCACGGTCATGAACCAGGGTTTCGCGGCGGCGACTTCAGGAGCGCGCTTCGCCAGCCATTCGACGGCCTCATCTGCAATC
This sequence comes from Acidobacteriota bacterium, assembly GCA_017860075.1. Taxonomy (GTDB): domain Bacteria; phylum Acidobacteriota; class UBA6911; order UBA6911; family UBA6911; genus JACADW01. The sequence continues at coordinate 2,574 of JAFNAH010000614.1, forward strand.
TTCGAATCTTTTTGAGCCCCATCCATCGGCCCGCCTTGCACATCGCCCCAATCCTGGTACTCGGAGAAGCCGTAGGGCTCCATCGCTTCACGGGAACCCTTCGCTGGAAACTCGGAGAGGTGCCACTTGCCTTTATAGGCGGTGTGGTAGCCCAGATCGCGCAGCATATGGCCGATGGTGGGCAAGGTTTTCGGATCGGCCTTCATATCGTCGATCCAGGCGAAGTTGGTGTTGTCGAACATGCGGGTGTGCGGCGTATGCCGGCCCGTCAGCATCACCGAGCGGGACGGCGTGCACACGGTGGTGGTGCAATGGTGATGG
>JAFNAH010000146.1 GCA_017860075.1 Acidobacteriota bacterium
GAGATTTCGCTGTTATGGAGAAACACCATCCCGCCGGCCTTCTGGCAGGCCTGAATGACCTTGCGGCAGGGCTCCGCGGCAAACTCCCTGTAATGAGCAGGAGAAAGCAAGCCGGAAAAAGCGTTGCAGTCCCCCAGCCAGATGGCATCAGCTCCCGCTTTGATCTGTGCCACGCTCCAACGCGACTGAAGGTCGACAAAGAAGTCCATCGTGTCGCGCAGCAGGCCGGGATCCTCATACATCATGAGCATGGGCGTTTCCAGCCCGTACAGTAAGCCGGCCGAGGAGTAAGGAGCGGCATTGCTGCCCGCAACGCAGACGGTGTCGCCGAATTCGGCCTTGAACCGGCGCAATGCTTCCAGCTTGATCGGCATGCGGCCGTCGCGTGAAGGGTCGGGCATCTTCAGGGACTTCAGCGTCTCCCGCGTAGCCGGCAGGTAATCGTGGGTCGCTCGAAGGATGTTGCCTTCGCCGACGCAGCCGACGCCCAGCACTTCGAACTCAATGCAGTCGTCTATCTGCAGCCAGACCCAGTCGTAGTCGAACTCGCGCACGGCGGCGCTCCACACCTCGACGAGCTTGTCCGCACTCTGGATCGTTTCCTCGTAGGTGTACTTGCCGTACCACTTGACGTCGAACTCCTCGCTCATCGCGAAAACAGGAATCCGCCTGGGCCTTTTCAAGGCCACACAGGCCCGGATATCGTCCATCACCCCTTTATATGGCATCGCGTCTCTCCCGGTTGCGTAGATCGCCATCCATCATAACCGATGCGGGCCTCAATAAAATCCGTGAAATCCGCGGCGATAGGATTTTCTGTTGACAAGCCCGACGCGCGGCGCCAGATTCGACCGGGTTTGGAGGTGAGTATGGATGTTCGCATGGATCGACGCAGTTTTCTCGGAGTTGCGGCGGCGGCACTCGTTCCGGGGGTCACCGCAGCCGGGAGTCCAGCCAGAATCGGGATTGTCGGTGTGGGCAATCGCGGCAGCAGCCTGCTGCAATTGCTGCTCTCGATGAAGGACGTGAGCATTCCCGCGCTCTGTGACATCGACGTGCAGCATCTGGCAGCAGGCCAGAAGATGGTGCAGCAGTCAGGCCGGCCGACACCGGAAGGTTATTCCCGCAGCGAACATGACTTTGAGCGGCTCATGTCGCGCGATGACCTCGATGCCGTAGTCATCGCGACCCCGTGGGAATGGCACACGATCATGGCCGTTCACTGTATGAAGGCCGGCAAGTTCACGGCGTGCGAGATACCGGCCGCGCTGACCTTTGCGGAATGCTGGAACCTGGTCGATACGCACGAAAAGACCGGGGTGCCCTATATGATGCTGGAGAACTGGTGCTACCGCGAGGACAACCTTGCAGTGCTCAACATGATCCGGCAGGGCCTGCTGGGGGAAATCGTCCATTGCCACTGCGCCTACTCGCACGATTGCATCTTCTGGTATTTCGACGAGAAGGGCTACCCGAAGTGGAGCGGCAACTTTCTGACCAGGCGTAACGCCAACCCGGAGCCCACCCACGCGATCGGACCCGCGATGAGCTGGATGGATCTCAATTGCGGCGACTACTTCGCTTACGCAACCACTACGGCGAGTCGACCTCTCGGCATATACCGCGAGCTCAGCCGGAGATATGGTCCGAACCATCCATCGGTAAAACAGAAGTACATGCAGGGTGACATCGTCACCACGGTGATCAAGACGCACAGAGGCAACACGATCGTGGTCAACAACGACATGCAGCTGCCCCGGCCCTATGACAACCGCTGGCTTATCCAGGGCACGCTGGGCTTGTATTCCCACGAGCATAATGCCGTCTATCTGGAGGGATTGACCAAAGGGGAGAAATGGGAACCATTCGAGCCATACCAGACTAAGTTCGGCCACGGCTTGTGGAAGACTATCCCGGCGGATTCGCCGGAAGCGGGACACGGCGGTGCCGATTACCTGGTCGTGAGAGAATTTGTGAAGTCCGTGATAAACAGGACGCCGCCTCCCATCGACGTTTACGATTCGGTACTGATGAGTTCGATCATTCCCCTTTCGCAGGAGTCAATCGCGAAAGGGAGCGCGCCGGTGGCCTGCCCGGACTTCACCCGTGGCAAGTGGCAGACCCGCAAGCCGTCGTTTGGCCTGTAGATTATAGGGGGTCGGACCGAGGCAACTCATTTACCCGCTTTAGATTAGCCGTATTCCACCTCCTGAATACGGCCTTATACTCGGATTCTGGGGGCCGTTTTTCGCATTCTAGGACCAGACTGCCGCGGATCCAGTTCGCAAGACGCAGAAATGACCCACGGAAATACGTTCTAAGGCACTTTTTGGAGGCACGAATGCCCGTAACTATGTGGCTTATGATGCTTTGTTTCGGTCCGACCCCGATCGCCAAGCCTTCAGTATTTCCGGTGCCGCGGCAGATCGAGATGCGCGGGGGTGAAGGGCTCGCGTTGGACGAGTCTGTACCCATCCTGCTGCCGGAGAGCCCGTCGGCCGAGGACATTTCCCTTGCTCGGCTGCTGACGGCGGAACTGAGCGACCGATACGGGCTCGCACTGCGGGCCGAGCGGGTTGAGAGCCTGCAGGGACGCCGTTCTTTTATCCTGATTGGATCCGTTGCGAATCCCCTGGTGCAGCAGTACTCGCGAGACAGTCATGCGAACCCTGTTACCGAGCGCGAAGGTTATGTTCTTGATGTCCGTCGGGGCACGGCTGTTGTGGTAGGGGCTGATGATGCCGGCGCGTTCTACGGGCTGCAATCACTGAGGCAGCTCATCGAACGAACGCAGGATGGCGTGAGTGTCCGGGGCACGATGATCCGGGACTGGCCTTTGAAGCCGTTCCGCGGCATCAAGCTGTACCTGCCGGGGCACGGCAACATCCCCTTCTTTAAACGTTTTGTCCGGGATTTCATGGCGCTCTACAAGTACAACACCATGATCCTGGAAGTGAATGCCGCCATGCGGCTTGACAGGCACCCGGAATTGAACGCGGGATGGATCGAACTCGGCAAAGACCTCAACTATACCCGTCGCCACCGATCCTGGGGTCCGGGTCGGCAGTTCCAGGATTCGGCAAACGCAGACACGGCCGACAGCGAGGTCCTTGAAAAGGACGAAGTGGCGGATCTGGTGGCATTTGTCAGGAAGCACCACATCGAGGTGATCCCGGAAATCCCGACGCTGACACACAGCTACTACCTGCTGACACGACACCGCGAGCTGGCCGAGATCCAGGATGCGGAATGGCCCGACACATACTGTCCCTCGGAACCTGTGGTGTACCCCCTCGTGTTCGACGTGCTGGACGAATACCTCGACGTAATGAAACCCGCCGTGGTGCATGTCGGCCACGACGAGTGGCGTATGCCCCTCGGCGTCTGCCCCCGCTGCAAGGGGAAGGACCCAACGGAACTCTTCGCCGCAGATCTGAACCGCATTTACGCTCATTTGCGTTCGAGAGGAGTCGGCACGGCGATCTGGGGCGACCATCTGATCGAAACGCTGCGCGGCAGGAAGATCAAACACGTCCCCAATCCGCGGGGCACTTCCTACGACATGCCTGGCGCGCTGTCTCCGGAACAGGTGAAGAAGCTAATCCCCAAGGATATCCTCATCTTCAACTGGTTCTGGGATTCCCCTCGGAATGACGATGGGGAGCAAGGCCTCGGGGAACAGAACGAAATAGCGCTATCGGACTGGGGTTTCCGTCAGGTCTTCGGCAACTTCGAGCCGCACATCGTCGATTTCGATCGCCGCGCCGGGCGCCGCGGCATTCTAGGCGGTGCACCATCCAGCTGGGCAGCGACGAACGAACTGAATTTCGGCAAAGACCTCATGTTCGATTTCCTGGGTTGCGCTAATCTGCTCTGGTCTCCGGATCGTCCTGACATGAACCGGCTCTCATTGATCGTGCAGGAGCTCCTGCCCGGGATACGAAGCCGTCTGAGCGCCGTCCCGCTGCCCAGCCGTGACGGCCCCGGCCCAGTGAAAGAGGTCGATCCAGGCACTGCTAACTCCGTTCGCATCGGCGAGGACGCCAGCAGCATCGTCTTCGTGCATGCCTGCCGAAATCGCGCCGGCAACGCGAAAGCCTACAGTGGAACCTGGAACTTCGCAGATACCGCTGACCTGGTGGGATGGTACGAAGTGACCTATGAAGACGGGTTTGTCGAGACCGTTCCGCTCCGATACGGGGTAAACATCCTGGAGGAAGGGTGGCTCGACAGCCCGGCTCCGAAAGACGTGGCCTACGAGGCGGAGATGAAGCCGGGTCGCCGTGGCAAATCCGCGTTCGCGTTCGAGTGGATCAATCCCCGCTTCGGCAAAGTGATCCGCGACGTGCGCCTGCGGTCCGTGTCGGAATCGAATCCCGTGACGCTGGAGAAACTGAGCATCGTCCCGAAGCGCGTCGCCCCGGATCCGAAACCCTTGCGCATGTCACCGTAGGGAGAATCCGCGGCGCCTGTCCTACTTGCCCTCCTTCAATTCCCGCACTGCGGCTAGAACGGCCTCAGCCATGTACTCGAGCTGCGGCCGCGTCAGGCCATAAAGAGGCAGATGGGTATATTTGTGGCAGAAGACCTGTTCGGTATTGGGGCAAGCCTCGGCGATGGCAGCCTGGTCGTAACCCAACTCGCGGATGATCTCAAACTTGTACATCGGCGCGAAATGCTGGATCTCGGTGACGCCCTTGCTCTTGAGCTTTGCTTTGAGGTCCTGAACGTCGCCCAGAATCATCTTCGGATTGACCTGGAGCAGGAACAGGTGATGGGTGCTGCGGATCTCATCGGTGTCGCCCGGGGGCAACACGATCTCCGGGACTTCCGCAAACCGTTCGCATAGATATCGGAACGCTTCCCTCCTCCGGTCGAGTATCAGCTCGAAGCGCACCAGCTGATTGAGCAGCACGACGGCCTGCGCCTCGGTAACCGAGTAGTTGCACGGGGCCACAGGGTTCCCGAATCGGTCGCGCAGGGCAGTCACATCGTACAGCCAGTTCTTAACCTGCCGCGTGAAGTCCAGCGAGCAGAAACGGGCCTTCGCGAACTGTTCCCCAAGAACGCTATTGCTGACCAACAGACCGCCCTCACCTAAAGAGGTGATATTCTTGACCTCATGGAAACTGTAGCCGCCGAAATCACCGATAGTGCCGATCTTCTTGCCCTTGTACAGGGCGCCGAAGGCGTGAGCCGCGTCCTCGATC
>JAFNAH010000615.1 GCA_017860075.1 Acidobacteriota bacterium
CTCGTTCTGGCGTTCATGCTGCACCCGGAGCATCATCACCACGTCAGCCCCCTCCAGCGCCTCTTCAATGTGGTTGGTGATGCGGGCCCCAAGCTTGCCGTAATCCCAGGGAATAAGCGTCGGCGGGCCGCAGACCCAAACTTTGGCCCCCATCTTGTGAAACAGGAGCGTGTCGGAGCGGGCGACGCGGCTGTGGGTGATGTCACCGATGATGGCAATCTTCAAGTCGCCGAGGCGGCCCTTGACCTCACGAATCGTCAGCGCATCCAGCAGCGCCTGCGTCGGGTGCTCATGCATCCCGTCACCGGCGTTTACGATTGAGGAACGGCAGACCCTGCTGAGCAAATGAGGCGCGCCCGCGGAGGAGTGCCTCACCACGATGATATCCGGAGCCATGGACTCGAGGTTCCGAGCCGTGTCCACCAGCGTCTCTCCCTTTGAGACACTGCTCGTAGAGACGGCGAAATTCAGGATGTCCGCGCTCAATCTCTTCTCTGCGAGCTCAAACGACGAACGGGTGCGGGTAGAGGCCTCGAAAAAGAGGTTGATGACGGTCTTCCCGCGCAACGCAGGGACCTTCTTCACCGGACGATCAGCCACCTGGCGAAGTGCATCGGCGGTGTCCAGGATGAGCTGGATCTCCTCGACGGTGAGCTGCTCGATGCCCAGCAGGTCTTTCTGGTTAAGTGAGGCCATCGCTCATGCTCGCAGGGATCAGGGCTTTCTCGTCAGGATGACGCGCTCCTCGCCATCCTCTTCGTTCAACCGGACCTCGACCAGCTCGCCTTCCTGGACCTGAACGTACTTGCCGACATAGTCTGCCTGGATCGGGAGCTCCCGATGCCCCCGATCGATCAGCACTGCCAGTTGAACCCGCTTCGGCCGCCCAAGGTCGACCAGGCCGTCCAGGGCGGCCCTGACAGTCCTCCCTGTATACAGGACATCGTCCACCAGCACCAGGCTGAGGTTGTTGATGTCGAAATCGATGGACGTTTCGCGCAGCATGGGGTGGCTGGCGATTGCCGTCAGGTCGTCCCGGTAGAGGGTGATGTCCAGGATGCCACACATGATCGGGCGCTTCAGGGTCGCCTCGATTCTTGCGCGGATGCGCTCCGCCAGGTAAACCCCGCGGCGCCGGATCCCTATGAGGGCAAAGTCATCGTGGGGGCTCAGCTTTTCGATGATCTCCGCTGCAATGCGGGCGAGCGCGAGGTCAATTTCCGCTGCGCTCATCACGATCCTGTGTTCCGGCTTTCTTCCCATAGAGTTGGACCCGTCGCAGCTGAGTCTGGAGCCCGAAAAGCGGCGCGATCTTACCACAGGGAAAAAGGCGTTGCAAACGCACCTTCCGCATCTATACTGACAATCAATGTTAGACAGGAAGGCAGCGGCAACCATCTCCTGACGATGAATTCACCCGAACAGGCAAGGCTTGTCCAACCCGGGCAGTTCGTGATGCTCAAGTGTGCAGCCGGCATCAATGACAATCCCCTGCTCCGTCGCCCCTTCAGCGTCTTCGACGTGGACCGGACGCCGGGCGCCGGGCGACCCCGCGGCCTTGTGCTTCTTGTAAAGGAAGTAGGGGCCGGTAGCCGCATGCTGGCCGCTCTGAAGCCGGGACAGGAGGTTGACGTTCTCGGGCCTCAGGGGCGCCCGTTCGACCTTGTTCCCGGAACGCAGGGGGGCGTCAGTGCGGCCTGCCTGGTCGCCGGCGGAGTGGGTATCGCGGCGCTGTACCTGCTCGCGCAGCGCCTGGTGCAGCATGGGGTCACGCCTGTCCTGTTCTACGGCGGGCGCACGGCCGCAGACCTGGTGTTGAGGGAGTATTTCGAGCGGCTGGGTCTCGAAACGCACTACACCACTGAGGACGCGTCCCTCGGGGAAGCAGGGCTGGTAACCTGCCCGCTTGACCGGTTCCTCAAGTCCAGGATCCGGACCGGTGTGCGAGTGTACGCGTGCGGGCCCTGGGCCATGATGAAAGCGGCACACGACCTGTCGGTCAAACACAGAGTGCCATGTGAGGTCAGCCTGGAGGCACGCATGGGTTGCTCCCTGGGTGCGTGCATGGGCTGCGTGGTCCGTCACCTCGCCTGGAGGTGGACATCGGCACGGTCCGGTTTCGGAACCCGGTAATGACAGCCAGCGGAACTTTCGCCTACGGTGTGGAATTTGCCCACCTTATGGACCTGGATGCGATCGGGGGAATCGTAGTGAAGGGCATCTCGATGAAGCCCATCAAAGGGAATCCGCCGCCGCGAATATGGGAAACTTCCTCTGGAATGTTGAATGCCATCGGCTGGCAAAACATCGGGGCGGTGGATTTTGTGACGGCGAAGCTTCCGGCCCTCCGGAAGTACCGGACCAACATAGTGGTGAACATCGTCGGGTTTGAGCTGGATGACTATCTCGAGGTGGCGCGGTTTCTGAACGACTGCCCGGGGATTGCAGCACTGGAGCTCAACATATCCTGCCCCAACGTGAAGAAGGGCGGCTTTCATTTCAACAAGGATCCCCGCGACGCGCACACCGTAACCGCAAAGACAAAGAAGGTGTGTACGAGGCTGCCTCTCTGGGTCAAGCTCTCTCCCAACGTCACCGACATATCCGAGTTTGCCCGCGCGTGCGAGGAGGCGGGGGCCGATGCCCTTTCGGTCATAAACACCCTGGTCGGCATGGCGATTGACGTCGAGAAGAGACGACCGCGACTGAACTACGTGACCGGTGGCCTCTCCGGGCCGGCCATAAAGCCGATCGCCCTGCGCATGGTCTGGCAGGCCTGCCGCGCGGTGAAGATTCCCGTCATCGGCGTGGGAGGCATCGCAACGACGGAGGACGCGCTGGAGTTCCTCATCGCGGGGGCCCGCGCCGTCCAGGTAGGTACGGCAAACTTCTACAATCCGGCCGCCTCGCAGCAGATCGCGCTGGGACTCGCTGACTACTGTCGGCGCAGAAAGATCGGCGACATCAACGAGATCACAGGAAGCCTGCGCACATGAACGACGCCCGCTCGCGGCTGATCGTGGCCCTCGACCTGCCCGGCCGGGCGGAGGCAATGGACGCGGTCGAGAGACTCGCCGGCCGGGTCGGTTACTTCAAGATCGGGCTCGAGATCTTCGTGCGCGAGGGCCCGGGGCTGGTCCTGGAAGTGCTCCAGAGAGGTGAACGGGTCTTTCTGGATCTGAAGCTCCATGACATCCCCAACACCGTGGCCGGGGCGGTCAGGTCGGCCGGCAGGCTGGGAGTACACATGCTGACGCTGCACGCGTCGGGCGGGCGCCGGATGCTCGAGGCAGCCCGGGATGCGGCGGCCTCGATGCCGTCCCCTCCCATGCTCCTGGCAGTCACGGCTCTTACAAGCCTCTCGGAGGATGAGACCAGATCCATCGGGGTGGCAGACGCGGTCGAGGCGTGGGTGGGAAGGCTCGCCGGCATCGCATGCGGCGCCGGGCTCACCGGGCTGGTTGCATCTCCGCTCGAAGTCGCTGGACTGCGTCGACAGTACGGCGACAAGCTGAAGATCGTCACACCGGGGATTCGACCCGCGGGAGCCGAGGCACAGGACCAGACCCGAACCGCAGAGCCGGGACAGGCGATTCTCGCAGGGGCTGATTATCTCGTGGTCGGCCGTCCGATCCTTCGGGCTCCAGACCCCGGTGCGGCGGCGGATCTCATCGTCGGTCAGATGGAAAACGCGCTCCGCGCCAGAGCCCAGCTGAAATCCTGAAATCAC
>JAFNAH010000147.1 GCA_017860075.1 Acidobacteriota bacterium
GCTTGTGCTTACGGTCGCCTTCGAACTCGGAGTTGGCCATTATGCTTTTCGGCGTTCGTGGGATAGTCTGGCGTCGGATTACGATGTCCTGGAGGGAGGTCTGCTTCCCTTCGGGCTTGTCGTGCTCGCGCTTTCTCCGCTCATTGCAGCGAGACTTCGGAAGCCTGGGGTCAGGTCTTGAGCTTTAAGCAACCGCCATCATATCCAGGTGGCAGGAGGTCCCTATGAAGTCCACTATTCTTGCGCAGTTCTTGCTTGTGCTTCTCTTGTGCCTGTACGGCGAATCCGCCTTTGCGGCCGACTACTATGTTGATGCCGGCAAAGGGAATGATGCCGCTTCCGGGCACTCCTCCGATGCTGCCTGGCGCACCCTCGAGGCTCTCAATCGGACTGTTTTCAAACCCGGAGATAGAATCCTGCTCGCAGCAGGCTCGCGCTATGCCGGACAGCTCGCGCCCAGAGGGTCGGGAAACAAGAACGCACCCATCCTCATAGATATCTTCGGTGGGAATCAGAAAGCCCGGATCGGGAATCAGAAAGCTCGGATCGACGGTCAGGGCCAGGTGGAAGCCCCGCTGCTGCTGCGCAACGTCGAATACTGGAAAGTCAACAACCTGGAATTGACCAACGAAGATCCGGCTGCAGGCAAGAGACGCTATGGTGTTCTCATCCAGGCAGAGAACTGTGGAACCATGCATGGAATCCATCTCAGCGACCTGTTCATCCACGATGTGCACGGATCGCTCAAGAAGAACGACCGGGAAGAAGGCTTTGGCATTCTCTGGGAGAACTCGGGAGATAGAACCCAAAGCCGGTTCGATGGCCTGCTGATTGAAAGGTGCCGCCTGCTGCGCTGCGACCGCAGCGGCATCGGCGGCTGGAGCGGCCACCAGGACCGGCGACCGGGCTACTGGTTTCCGAGCCTGAACGTGGTGATTCGTAAGAACCTACTCGAGGACATCGGCGGCGACTGCATCAAGCCGGAGGGTTGCGACGGAGCCCTGGTTGAGCACAACCGCGTCGATCGTGGCAGACAAAGGGCTAAGGATGCGGCCGCCGGCATCTGGCCCTGGGCCTCTGACAACACCGTCATCCAGTACAACGAGGTGTCGGGTATCAAGGGGACACTCGACGGGCAGGCATTCGATTCGGACGACAACTGCCGCAACACCCTCTTTCAGTACAATTACAGCCATGACAACGACGGCGGATTCATACTCATCTGCAGCGTCGGAAAGCAAACCAGGGATGGCCAGGTAACCTACATCGGCCTGGAGGACACAACCGTTCGATACAACATTTCGCAGAACGACGGAGGCGGCGGCACGCCACCCTATGAACGGCGGCCACGGATCATCCACATTGCCGGCCCGATGAGAAATACGTGGATTTACAACAACGCCTTCTTCATCCGGAAAGACATCAGTACATATTTCATCCACAACACCCCTTACCGGGGCTGGGCTGAGGACGTGCATGTCATGAACAACATCCTCATCGCCCAGGGAGAGCTCAAGTTCGACCTGGGCAGGAATACCCATTTCGAGTTCATGAAGAACGTCTTCTTCGGAAATCACGTCAACCCACCTGCAGATGCAGGTGCCATTGCGATCGATCCCCTGCTCATGGCAGGCGGGAGCGGCGGGATCGGGCTAGACACTCTGAAGGGATATCAACTGCAGGCCGGCTCCGCCTGCATTGGCGCTGCCATCCCGATACCTGGCAACGGAGGAAGGGACTTCTGGGGAAATCCTGTGCGCCCCGATGGTCCCGCCTGCATCGGCGCGCATGAGATCGCGGCCACACACAAAACGCAGCGTTAACCGCAAAAGGAGTACGCCTGGTTGAATCTCACCTTGTTGTTGATCGTAACGGTGGCGACGCCGGTACAAATCCAGGCCCAGAACGACGCGAGGAGCACCGCGGATGCCCTCACGTACATCGCTGCCCACGCCGACCGCGAGGAGAAGGTGATGATTCCCATGCGCGACGGCATCCGCCTGTCGGCGTTGATACTTTTTCCCAAAGACCGTCCGCGTCAGAACCTGCCGACCGTGCTGTTCCGCTCACCTTACCTGATCGAGCCGGGCGAAATGCATCGTTTCGCAAGATACCTGCGTAGCTTCCTCGAGAACGGGTACGCCGCAGTGATACAGAATGTTCGGGGCCGGTACTTCTCCGAAGGGACGTACACGTATCTGGTCGGATCAGGCAAAGACGGGTACGACACGGTCGAATGGATAGCCCACCGGGAGTGGTCGAACGGCAAAGTCGGCACACTGGGTTGCTCCTCCACTGCCGAGGAACAGCACAAGCTCAACGGGACTCAGCCGCCCAGCCTGGCGGCGACCGTCCCCATGGGCTCGGGCGCAGGTATCGGCAAAACAGGCCCTTACAACGAGATGGGCAACTTCTACCGCGGCGGCGTCATCCAGGCCTTTTGGTTTTCATGGTACTACGAGGCAGGTTATACCTACCGGCCGTCCTTCCCGTCCAACCTGTCGCGCGAGATCCTGATTCGTCTGGGCCGCTTCTGGAACCTGCAGCCTGAGACAGTCCCACCATCAGGGATCGACGCGCTTATCTGGACCCTGCCGATCAATCGGATCATGGAAAGAATGGGGGCTACTCCGAGCGACATGGACGATTTCGTGAACCGGTTGCCAAACGATCCGAAATGGAAGAACGTCGACTTCGGCGGAGAGGGCGATCGTTTCGGCGCGCCAATGCTGATGATCAATTCCTGGTACGACGTGTCGATAGGCCCGAACGTGGCACTGTATGAGTACCAAACGAAGAACGCCGCAAACCAGAACGCACGCGACAACATGTTCATGGTCATCGCGCCGACAACCCATTGCACGCAGGGAACGGTGGAGTCCGAGCGCACCGTCGTCGGCGAGCGTGATATGGGGGATGCACGCTTCGATTACGTCGGACTGGTGCAGAAGTGGTTCGACCGTTTTCTCAAAGGCGTGGACAACGGTGTGACAAGCCAGCCGAAGATACGCGCCTACATGATGGGCTCCAACCAGTGGCGCTCATACGACACCTGGCCACCAAAGGAAGCCCGGTACGTCGCCTACTACCTCGACAGTGACGGCGATGCGAACAGCCGCACCGGCAACGGCCGGCTTACGCTGGCCAGGCCGCCCAGAGACGGCAGCGATACGTTTGTATACGACCCCATGCATCCGGTACAGTCGCTGGGCGGAAGCATCTGCTGCTTCAGCCCGAGCTTCCAGGGCGGCTCGTTCGACCAGGCCGACGTCGAGACGCGCTACGACGTGCTCGTCTACTCAACGCCGCCCCTCGAGAATACCGTCGAGATCACCGGCCCCGTTAAGGTGTCGCTTTATATATCCTCGAGCGCCAAGGACACCGACCTGACGGTCAAGCTGCTCGATGTCTACCCGGACGGCAAGGCATATAACCTGGACGAGAGTATTCACCGCGTGCGTTGGCGCGACGGCTGGGAGAAGCCGGTCTTCATGGAGCGCGGGCGAGTGTACAAGGTCGACGTCGGTCCCCTGGTCACCAGTAACGCTTTCCTGTCGGGACATCGCATCCGCATCGAGGTATCGAGCAGCAATTTCCCACGCTTCGAGCGCAACCTGAACACCGGCGGAAACAACTACGACGAGAAGGATCCGGTAGTTGCGAATAACGTGATTCATCATTCCCGCGCCTATCCCTCTGTTGTGGCTCTGCCGGTGCTGGGTGGCGCAGTCGAGAGGTGATACGAGCCTGCAACAAACCCGGCAGTAGGACAATATTCATCGAGGAGCCTGCCCATGAATACTCGTAGCCTGTTCTTCTCAGTGATCACCGTAGTCGCTCTAGCCGCACTGCCCTGCGTTGCGCAGGAGGGAACCAAACTGAATGAAAAGGAGTACTTCGAGGGGCCCGGATTCTCGTTCCTCCTCTTTCACAACAACTACCAGGTTGGATTCCAGGGCGGCCTGCAGATGATTCTGCATGACGAACGCGTTCTCGATTCAGGCGATCTTTTTCTCGTTCCCAAACAGGGTCAGGAACGGCCGGCGTTGCGGGTTCTGCGGCGCGAGGTCGATCGCGCGCAGGGGACTGCAACGGTGTTCGGCGAAGTTGAGGGCTCGAAGTTGGGCTACCGGCTGACCGTCAGGAACGACGGCCGGAGCATAGCCATCACCTTGAAACTCGATCGGCCCATCGACTGGCGCCTCGTTGAACAGGCGGGATTCAAAATCTGCCTCTACCCGGGGACTTACTTTTCGAAGTCCTACCAGGGCGAAACAGAGAGTGGTGTCTTCCCGCAACAGTTCACGGGCAGAACCATTCTCATGGGGCCGACCAAAACGCTGCACATCGCCCAGGAGGATCCACTGCACAGCTTCTCGATCTCCCGCCAGGATGGCCCCCTGACTATCGTCGATCCGCGGCAGGATGGCCCTGAAACGTGGTTCATGTTCGTTGCCCCGTTTACACCAGGGGGACAGGGAACAGAGTTGAGTGTGACCGTCACGCCAAAGCTGGTGCCCACCTGGCGACGGGCCCCCGTTATAGGTATTTCACAGGTCGGCTACCTGCCCCGCCAAACGAAGCGGGTGATTTTGGAACTCGACCCGCGTGACACGGCCGCCGAGCCGGTGAATGTCTACCAACTTCAAGCCGCGGGCGGGCGGAAACTCGTGAAGTCGGGCGCACCCAGGGCCTGGGGAAGATTCCTTCGTTTCAACTATGCGACGCTCGATTTCAGCGAGGTCCAGGAGCAGGGCGTCTATACGGTTGAATTCAGAGGCCAGCAGGCAGGGCCGTTCCGGATCGCCGATCACGTTTATGATGCCGCCTGGCATCCGACGCTCGAGTACTTCCTCCCTGTTCAGATGTGCCACGTGTCGGTGAAGGAGGGCAATCGCACATGGCACGGACCGTGCCACCTGGATGACGCCCTCCAGGCGCCGGCGCACAAGGCCTACATCGATGGCCACAACGAAGGAGCGCACGATACCAACTACGGCGACAACCAGCACATCCCGGGGCTCGACTGGGGGGGCTGGCATGACGCCGGCGACTATGACCTGCCGGCGGGGAGCATCGCCATAACGACGCTGGCGTTGGCGCTTGCGCAGGAGGAATTCGGGCCGTCCATCGACGATACAACCATCCGTCGCGAGGAACGCGAGGTCCTGCTGCACAAGGCAGACGGAAAGCAGGACCTGCTGCAGCAGATCGAATTCGGTGTGGAAGGCATGCTCGCGTCCTACCGCGTCGCAGGATACATATTCCCCGGAATCATCGAGTCTAATGAAGAAGCCTACACCTACCTTGGCGACCCCGTGAACATTACGGACAACCGCGTTTACGACCCGAGCCTCAAACCCGGCGAAGTGCGGGGCGAGCGGTCAGGGAAGTTCGATGATCGCTGGGCTTTCACCAACCGCAATACCGGGCTGCAATACGAGGTCGCGCAGTCGCTGGCGGCGGCCAGCAGGGTGTTGAAAGACTATCGCAGTGATCTTGCGGCTGAGGCGCTGAAGTCCGCCGAACAATTGTGGCAGTATGAGCAGACGCACCCTCCGAAATACGCACCCAATTCCTATGCATCGGCTGACGACGGTGGATTTCGCCGCCATGAACTCGCCGCCACCGCCGAACTGCTGATCACTACCGGCGATGCCAAGTACCGTGACCGGCTCATCACGCTGCTGCCGGTGCTGAAGGGCATTTCCGGCGAGCAGTTCGGAACGGGACCAGGCTGGGTCCTGGCGCGCGCGCTGCCCAAGGTTGATGACGTCGGATTCAGGTCGATCGTGACGGAGCTCGCTGGAAAATGGAAGCCGGTCGCCGACGAGCGTGCGGCGTCGAATCCATGGGGAGTGCGCTACGCGCCGGGCGTCTCGAGCCCTGAATACAAGCTGGAAACGCGCTCGGCCGTTCACTCCTTCTTCGTCTGGGGCGAAGGGTGGAACCTGCAGGATGACGCATTCCGTCAATACTACCTGCACAGGCAGTTCCCCGACCTGTTTGGCAAGGAGCCCATCCTGGCAACTGTCGCCTTCGTACTGGGCGCGCACCCGGCCAACAACCGGAGCCTTGTCTCTGGGGTGGGGTGGGACTCGGCGCTGATCGCCTACGGGATCAACCGCGCGGACTGGTCTCACATCCCCGGCGGCGTGATCTCCGGACCGTCGCTGGTAAGGCCGGATTACATGGAACTGAAGAGATTCCCATTCCTCTGGTACCAGACGGAATATGTGATCGGGGGCGCCGCGACCTATATTTTCGATCTTCTCGCCGCGCAAGCCCTGACCTCAAAATAGCAATATCGGGGTCAGACCCCAAATATGCAAAATTGGAATTTCAGGGTCTGACCCTGTAATTCCAATTTTGGGGGCGAGGGGGTCAGTAGGGTTCCGCCCTTTCCTCGCAGGAGATGTCGAGCGACGCGAGTTCGTTCAGTACCGGGTTGTAGATGTCTGGTGCGACCGGCCTGAGCACCCCGACGGCTTGGATCCTGCCCGTCAGGATCATGTGTACGCCAATTGCCGCCGGCAGAGAGACCGTCCGCGACATTGACGAATCGCCACTGGGAATGCCGTAATCGATCATCTGGGAGATGATCCGTTCCCGCTTGCCGCCCGGGAACTCGGCCCTGAAGTCATGAAACAGGACGATCATATCCCGCTCCCCGGCGCGGAAAGAGAGCTTCTCGTACATCAGTTCACCCATTGCATCGAGAGGGCTGATGCGTTCAACCGCAAACTCCCGATCGGAGAACATGCCCAACCACTCGAGGTTGTGGATCGGGAGAGCCTCTCTCGGGATGCCCAGCTTTCTGGCCGTGGCGGCGCGAATGTCCTCATCGGGTGAAGCCCCGACAACCTCCTGCATCAG
>JAFNAH010000148.1 GCA_017860075.1 Acidobacteriota bacterium
CCCGGCACAGCCGGTTATTTCGGCTTTTTCGTCGACCGCGGTTCCATGTTCGTTACGGACTTGAAACTGGAGCGTCTCTGAGCCGTCCCTCTCAATCCGCCGCACCTGCGTCTCACTGATCCAGATCCGGGCCGTGCTGCGAAATGGATGCCGGTTACGAAGGCAAAGGAGGCGCGGTCTGTCAGACCGCGCTCCCGGCAGTCCGGTGACGATAGATGCGCTTTCCGTGGTGAGGTTTGACGATTCCTGATGCCTCGGTCCGGCCTGACAGACCGGGCCTGCACGTGCCGTATTCGCGGCATTGCCGTGGTCTTGTCAGCGCAGGGAGATTGACGTTTTGGCAGACGGGCGGCATGCTGGGCAGTGACGGGCGCAAAAGCCTCAGCCCGGTAAAGCAGGAGCGGATCCAGCGCGTCGAAGCTCTATCCTGCAACATGGACGGGAGCGGAACGCAGGGAGCACGCAGCAATGGCTACTGACATTGGATTGATTTTGCAGAGGCTCCTCGCCTTTTATGATTTCTCGGGAAAAAGCGTCCTGGCTGTGGGCGCCGGCGGCGGTCAACTGGCCGAGTACGCGCGGTCGATGCGAAAGGTGCTTGCGATCGACCGTGACCTGGCGGCCATGAAGCAGCTGCAGGAAGCGGCGGCGCGGCTCAAGTTGCAGGACCGGTTCGAGTATTGGATCGGCGATTTCGCCGACTGCGACCGGTACGGCGATGTGGTGCTGTTCGAGTTCTGCCTCCACGAGATGGACGACCCTTCGGCAGCAGTGGCCAAGGCAGCCACCTTGGCCCCGGAAGTCGTCGTCATCGACCATGCCCCGGGCTCACCCTGGGTGTATTACACTGCCGAAGATGACAAAGTCGACCGCAGCTGGCGGGCATTGGGCCGCCTGCAGGTCGTGCGCCAGTCCTCCTGCACAACCGAGCAGCACTTCGCCAACTATGGCGAGTTGCACACGAAAGTGATGTCGCAAGGTGAAGTGAGCATCAGGCGCATCGAGCGTTTCCGGGAACAGACGAACATCACTATCCCAATGACTTATGCCCTGGCATTGATCAGGGGAATGGCAATTTGACGCAGCACGCTGAAATCAGGAGTCCTTTCGATGACGAACACACCAGAGCAATTCTCACGCCGTCGATTCCTCGGCGCGGCAACGGCCGCGGCTGCGGCTGCCGCCCGGTTGCCGCGCGGCTTTGCTCGTGCCTCCGGCGTGAGTAAACAGCACAAGACGATTCTCTCCTTCTATTGCGACGACACGGGCCCGGGCACAGCCGGCGCCAAAGCATTCGCCACCTTTCTGGATTACTGCGCCGAACAAGGGATCAAAGGTGAGTCGAGCGTCATTCTGGGGGCGAGTGGCCACAGTATGACGCGTGAACCGGTTCCCTGCTTCTTCGACGCCAGCGAGGGTGATTTCGGCATTCATCAGAAGGCGAGTGACGGGAAGTGCGCCATATACGACCTGATGCCCAATGCCATGGACCGATTCGGCATCTGGGAGAATAATCCCGCCCGTGTGGATCCGGACTACTACATCACCGAAGACGGCAAGTCGGGGATCATCGTCCGGCGTGTCGAAAGCAGCTCGCCATATTGTATCTGGTATGCACACTGGCAGGGATTGAATCCCGGCAACGGCGTTGGCTGGCGGGCATTCACCACCGTCGTGCGGCGCATTCGAAAGCACGTGCAGGACCGCGTGGTCTGGATGCGTCCCAGCGATATCACGAATGGCTACCACGAAGCCGGCGGCTGGGACTTCCTGGACCGGCTCTGAGAGGTACTAGCTAGGGTGAATTGAGAGGTGCAGCCGCGCTGTCCAGGATCACAGTGGTGTCGGGATGGAGTTGCAGCACAGATGCCGGGACCTCGGTTGTCACCGGGCCAAGCAGCGTCTTCTCCATGATCCCCCTCTTGGCGGCGCCTTTGGCAACGAGGAGGATTCTTCTCGCCCTCATGATGTTCCGGATCCCCAATGTGACGGCTTTCCGCGGCGCAATACCGGCCTTCTTGTAGAACTCCGCCTTGTCCGAAAGACTGCGCTCCGAAATGACAGCCACATGCGCGTCACGCTCGAAAGGTGTGCCCGGCTCATTGAAACCGATGTGCCCGTTCATCCCGATGCCGAGAATCTGCAGATCAATTCCACCCGCCTGTGCGATCCGCCGTTCATAAAGACGGGCCTCCTGCTCGAAATCCTCAGCCTCGCTGTCCGGCAGGTGGCAGTTCTCGCGCCGGATGTCGACCTGGTTGAGGAGCTGCTCGAAAATCCGAAACCGGCAGCTGCCCGGGTGGTCAGGTGCCACACCGGCATACTCATCGACGTTGAACGTCACAGCCCCGGCGAAACTCACCCCGCACTCGCGGTGCAGTCTTAGGAGTGCCCGGTGGAGACCCAGCACCGTGCTGCCGGTCGACAGACCGAGCACGGACTCCGGACGGGACAACAGTTGTCTTGCGACCTCCCGGGCCGCCGCCAGGTCGACCTCTTCCGCCGTCTGCTTCACCACAATCTTCATCGCGTTCCTCTCTCAGATTTCACAGGTAACCCGCGGGAGGCCGGCCTATGCAGCCGCGGCGGGAAGGATCTGTTTCCAGATGCGGATGAGGTTGCCGCCGAGAACAAGCCCGATCTGCTCTTCGGTAAATCCACGCTCCCCGAGCAACCTGATGAAAGTGTCCCAGTGCTCGTACATGCTCTGCGCCTCCACGCCCGAGAACTGGCGCTGCGAATAGCCGGGGACGTGACCCACGGCCGGGTGGCCCTTGTCATGCCCCAGCCAGCCGATTCCGATGTGCTCGATCCCAACGGACTTGGCCAGGTATTCGACCTCGTCGACGAGCAGCTTATACGGGGTTACGTCCTCAATATAGCGGAGGCCTATGATTCCCCCGGTAGAGGCAATCGCCCGCACCTCCGGTTCGGTGAGCTCGAGCGGCGTCTTCAGAAAAGGCTGTACGTTCTGATGGGTCGAAACGATCGGCTGCTTCGTGACTTCCGCGGCATGAAGAATCCCATTTGCCGACAGATGCGACACCCCGACCATCATCCCCAGCCGGTTCATTTCGTGGATTACCTCGACTCCGAACTCCGAGAGACGTCCCCCCATCTTCCCGCCACCCACGCCGTCGGCGAGCATATTGCGCCCGTTGTGCGTCAGCTGCATTCCTCGTACGCCCAGGCGGAAGAACTGCCGCAACAACGCGAGACGGCGGTCGGAGTGGTACCCGGGCTCGGGATCGATCTGGACCGATCCCCCGCCTTCGAGATCCAGAAAGAACTGCACTTTCCCGGAATTGGGCCGTTCGGGGATGTCAGCCCTCGATCGGATGATCGAGGCGCGCCCGCCGGTCTTCTCGATCTCGCACAATAACATGTCCAGCACCCGCATGGAGCCTTCAAACAGGTTGTCGCGCCCGTCCCGTTCCTCGAGCGAATCGCCGCCTGCCGGCATGATCACGACGCTTACCCCTGCCTCGACAAGCCGCGGCACGAGGAAGTCACGCACGGGAGAGTGCTGGCTCTTATCCGGCAACCTGAATCGGTCACTGAGTTCCCAGATATCCCGGTGCCCCTCAACGATAATGTAGTCTCCCGGACGGCGGGCACCGAACCCGGCGCGCGGAAGCATCGCACCCAGTATCGAGCCACCAAGGACCGATCCGGAGTGCGACAGAAAACGGCGGCGCGACAACGGACGCTGCATGAAGACCTCCTCGATCAGGGCTATTATAGCCTGTCAGGGACCCAGCTTCAGCGTGAGACCTTCAAGAATCACGCTTTGCAGCGGAAGAGTTCTTGTCTGCGGCTGGGCTCGTGATGTAAAAGGCTGCCACAACCTATTGCCGAGGGGCGCATGTACATCGACTGGATCACATGGAGCATCTGGGTCTTCGGGCTGGTGCTCCTGCTCTACTGGTGTGTCGGGACCGTTCGTGAATTCAGGGGGCTTTTTGCGAGACGCAGGAGGAAAAATCCGTGACCATGGATATCGTCGTGGTGGGCGAACTGAACGTTGACCTCGTGCTGACCGGCCTCCCCTCTATCCCGGGCTATCGGGAACTTCGGCTTGCGCGCGATATGCGTTTCACGCTGGGCAGTTCATCGGCCATATTCGCGTGCAACGCGGCGCGGCTCGGCGCCAGCGTCGGTTTCGTCGGGAAGGCCGGCGACGACGAGTTCGGCGACTTCATGCTGCGCGGCCTGAAACAGGCCGGAGTGGAGACCTCGCGGATCATTCGCCACGCGGGAGGGCGCACCGGTATCTGTGTCGTAATGTCCTTTCCGGAAGATTACGCGATGGTGAGCTTCCCCGGGATCCGCGAGACGTTCCGGCTCGAGGAGGTCGACCTTGACTACGTGAAGACGGCCCGGCACCTGCACATGTCCAGCTTCTATATCCAGCCTGCCCTGAGACCCGGGATCCCGCAGCTATTCAGGTGGGCCAAGCAGGCCGGCCTGAGCACTTCGCTCGACCCCGACAACGACCCGACGGGCGGCTGGAACGGCGGGATGCGCGACGCCCTGGCGAGCGTGGATCTGTTTCTTCCCAATGAACAGGAGCTGATGGGTGTCGCCGGAAAGAACGACCCCAACGCCGCAGTCGAAGAGATGCGGGGGCTGGCGGGCGCCACAGTAGTGAAACGAGGCGCTGCCGGCGTCCTCGTCGCGACGCGCAGCCGGACCATTGCTGCTCCCGGGTTTGCCATAAAGCCGCTGGATACCACGGGGGCCGGGGACAGCTTCAACGCCGGCTTTATCGTCAGGTTCCTGCAGGGGGCCACGCTCGACGATTGCGTCGCGTGGGGAAATGCCTGCGGTGCGCTCTCGACTCAGGCACTGGGCGGCACGGCCGGCTTCCCTGATTGCGGTGAACTGCAGCGGTTCCTCACCGAGCGGGCCGCGGAGTGTGAGAGGATCAGGGATGCCTTCATGAACGGAGGAGGAGGAGAATGACTCTCTTCGACTACGCGACGATCGCCGTGTTCCTGACCGGCCTGCTCTGGCTCGGATCGCGTTTCTACCGCTGGATCGGCAGCCCGGACGACTTCTATGTCGCCGGCCGCGAACTGACTCCGTTCATGCTGGCGGCGGCGATGACGACCGCCAACATCAGCCTCTTCAGCCTCGTCGGGGTGAGCGGCACAGCGTACCAGAGCGGCATCTCCATTATCTGGCTCACGTGGACGGGAAACATGGCGCTCGTGCTGAGCGGATTGTTCGTGATTCCCGTTCTGCGCCGGCTCCGTATCCGCACAATTCCGGAGTTCCTGGAAATGCGTTACAGCCCTTCCGTGCGCATCCTGGTGGGCGTGCTCTGGGTCTTTCGCCTCGCTTTCTGGATCGGGGTTGTGCTCTATGCGGGCGTTACTGCCGCCCAGCAGCTCACCGGCATTCAATCGTTCACCTTCTGGGTTTGCGTTTTTGCACTCATCACGGTTGTTTACACCGCGTCGGGCGGGATGTGGTCGGTGGTGCTGACCAATAATGTCGGCTTTCTCCTCATGATGGCCAGTGTCCTGACAATTCTCCCGATGGCCATGAACGCGGTCGGCTGGTGGCCCGGCCTCGTTGCACAGCTTCCGGCGGGCCACGTCGATTTCCTGACGCAGGCGGGCAAGTACAACTGGAAGACCGTCATTGCCTTCATTCTCCTGGGCATCCAGTGGGCCACCCTCGATCAGGGGCTGCTGCAGTCGGCGTTCTCAGCGCGGGACGCGCGGGTCGTTTCCAAGGGTATGGTGCTCTCGGGATTCATGATCACGCCTTTTGCGTTTCTCTGGATCGCTCCCGGCCTCGCCGCACGTATTCTCTACCCGGGCCTTCCCAAGCCGGAGATGGCGGTCCCTACGCTGATCGTGCACCTGCTTCCCGCCGGGATTCTCGGCTTTGTCATCTGCGGCTTCCTGGCGTCGGGGCTGTCCACTATCGGCTCGAACCTGGGGGCGGCGGCGACCCTTGCGGCGAATGATATCTATGGCCGTTTCCTCAACAAGAAGGCGTCACAGCGGGAGCTTCTGGTTGCCGTGCGGGTTGCTACCGTGCTCGCCGGTGTCCTGATGATCGCGGTCACCTATCTCGTCCCTTACCTCGGGGGCGCCGTTGATGCGTATCTCACAATAATCAGCATCATGGACATGCCGTTGTTCGTGATCGCGATCCCGTATGGGTTGCTGTGGAAAAGGGCGACGTGGCAGGGTGCCATGGCGGCATACCTGGCAGGTTCCGCCGCCGGCGCCGTGTTGCGTTTCGGCTTCGGCATGGATGTCGCTCCGGTGACAATTATCAGCGGCGTGGTGGCAGCCCTGGTCTGCCCGGT
>JAFNAH010000149.1 GCA_017860075.1 Acidobacteriota bacterium
GGGGCGCTCTCGCTCTCGACCGCCTCTTTCAACTTCTCCGCCTGGAAATGGGTAATGAGTGCATCGACCATCGCACCCACGTTCCCGTCCATGAAATCCTGGAGGCTGTAGATGGTTATTCCGATGCGGTGATCGGTCACCCGGTTCTGCGGGAAATTGTAGGTCCTGATCTTCTCGCTCCGGTCCCCGGTCCCCACCTGGTTCTTCCGGTTCTGCGCGATCGCCTTGTGCTGCTCCTGCATCGCGATGTCGTACAGGCGGGAGCGCAATACTCTCAAGGCCTTTGCCTTGTTCTTTATCTGCGATTTCTCGTCCTGGCAGGAGACGACGAGCCCCGTGGGAATGTGGGTGATCCGCACGGCGGAGTAAGTCGTGTTCACGGACTGCCCGCCCGGGCCTGACGAACAGAACGTGTCGATGCGCAGCTCCTTGGGATCGATTTCAATCTCGACTTCGTCCGCCTCCGGGAGAACCGCCACCGTCACTGCCGAGGTGTGAATCCTGCCGCTGGCCTCGGTCGCCGGAACCCGCTGGACGCGGTGCACGCCGCTCTCGTACTTCAGCTTGCTGTAGACGCGGTCTCCTTCCACCATGGCGATGATTTCCTTGAAGCCGCCGACACCGGATTCGTGCTCCTCCATGATCTCGACCCGCCACCCCTGGCGTTCGGCAAAGCGGGCGTAGAGGCGAAACAGCTCCGCCGCAAACAGCGTTGCCTCGTCGCCTCCCGTGCCGGCGCGAATCTCCAGGAGCACGTTCTTCTCGTCGTTGGGATCCTTCGGCATCAGGAGCAGCCTGAGATCGCTCTCGCAGGCCTCGGCGCGCTTCTGGAGCGTGGCGAGCTCCTCGTCGGCAAGCTTCCGCATCTCGGGATCGGATTCCGACTCGAGCAGGGACTTCGTCCCCTGGATCGCGTTCAGCACTTCCTTGTATTCCCTGAACTTCTCCACCACCGGGCTCAGGTCGCGGTGGGCTTTGGCATGCTTCTGGTATGCAGGCTGGTCGCTGATGACCGCCGGATCGGCCAGTAAGGCGTTCAGATCCTCGAACTTCTGCTCCAGGGCGTTCAGTTTGTCCATCATGGCAAGAACCCGCTTATATCAATTTGTCTGTCGACGATTGAGCGGAGAGTGACGACGCGGGCAGTCCCGCTAAGCAGCAGCTTGCTCTTCCCGGACCTTGGCGCTGTCGAGTTCGAGCGCTTCCTTCAAGGCATGAATCGCAACGGCCAGTTGGTCGTCGGACGGCTCCTTGGTGGTGATCTTCTGGAGCGCGAGCCCCGGCATCACCACGAACCGGAAGAAGCCGCGCTGGCAGCGCGGGGCTGAAAGGCGGATCAGTTCGTAGGACAGCCCGGAGATCAGGGGGATGAGAACCACGCGCGAGAGGAATATGGCCCAGAAGGCCTGGAGTTTCACGAGAGAGAAGACGATGATACTCACCACCATCACGAAGAGCAGGAAGCTGGTGCCGCATCGCGGGTGGAGCGTCGTCTTGCGGCGCGCGTTGTCGACCGTCAATTCCTCCCTGGCTTCCCAGGTATGCACGACCTTGTGCTCGGCGCCGTGGTACTGGAACACCCTCCGGATGTCCTCCATCCTGCTTATCAACAGGATATATGCGAGGAAGAACACGACCCGGATCAGGCCGTCAACCAGGTTGAAGACAACCCAGTTATGTACCACCGCGAAGTAACCTTTCAGCCAAGTGGTAATCCACAGCGGGGCGAGGATGAAGAGCAGGACCGCAACGACCGCAGCCGACCCCATCGAGATGATGACAGGGAGGACCTCGCCGCCTTTCTTGGCCTCGGCCTTCTTCGCATTCTCCCCCCCGTCAGCGTCCATGGACGCGACGGTGAAGGAGAAATTCAGTGTGCGCAACCCCAGGTAAAGCGACTGGCACATAACGGCAAAGCCGCGGATCACCGGCCAGGCGATCGGTTTCCAGATATCGGAGAGGCGCCGCACGTACTCCTTGCGGACCTCTATCGAACCATCCCGTCGCCGCACAGCCACCGCATACGCATGCGGTGTCCGCATCATGACCCCTTCGATGACCGCCTGGCCACCTACAAGGATGTCTTCCGGCGATGATTTCGACTTGGCTGCCAAGCGCGGCCTCCCTGCCCGGACGAACGGCCGGTAGGACTACTTCATGCCGTAGCGCTTCTGGAAGCGCTCGATGCGTCCGGCGGTATCCACCAGCTTCTGCTTGCCGGTGTAGAATGGGTGGCATGCAGAGCACAGCTCCAACCGTATCTCCTGTTTGGTCGATCCCGTCTCGAACCGGTTGCCGCACGCGCAGGTGACTGTGACCTTGTGGTACTTTGGGTGTATTCCTTGTTTCATCGGGTCCTCATCGTGGTCCGGAAGAGTCTCACCGGCCCAACCGTCGAAACCTTTAGTATACGACCTCCGCCCTCCGTCCGGCAACCCTTTCTTTTCTCTGCGGACGCGGGGGCTCTGCGGCGAAACCGTCGGATTCCCTGAGGGCTTCCGGTTCACAACCGGGCCGGTTCCGACTTGGCGTACAGAATCGCATTGAAAAGGAATTTGAAGGTTCCGTGTGGTTGCCCCCGGAAGGTGATCTCCGGCCCAAAGAGATACACCTTCCCCTTCCCTACCGGGACGTCCACTGCCACGACGCCCCCATCCAGGTATCCCTCCCCGACGGCCCACCCGCTGCGCAGGAGCCGCTTGCCCGAAAACCACGCCACCGGAAGGATCCCTTCAAGGGCCGCCTCAGGCAGCAGCCGGAATACAGGGCTATTGTCGAAGTACACATCCGCCACGACTCCCATACCGCACGCAACAGGATTCGTATTGTCGACCCGGGCCTGTAGCAGTGATCCCGGCACGTACAGCCTGTCCCTCCCGATCGGCCGCTCGGTGCCGTCCGCACGCCGCTCGAGGAGAGCATCGGTTACGGGAAGACCGAAATGGGAGGCCAGGCGGGCCGAACTTCCGATGGCAATCAGCGTTCCCCCGTCCTCCACGAACTGCCGCAACCGGGGAATCGTCTTCTCGACCGTGACGTCACCCAGCCATCCGCGGTACTCCTCCGGTATGGTCGACGGGTCGACCGGTTGCGGGAGCCGGCCCCGAGACTGCTCTTCCGCATGCGCCCCGGCAGTCCCCGCTCTGCTCACGCCGGGAATGGCGCCCGAGGGAAAGATCAGCACGTCGTATTTCGCCGCCAGATTCCCCGCGTCCAGTGTCCGGGCATAGACAACCTGGAAAGGAAAGTCGAATTGCTCCAGTACCCAGCGCGTCCAACCCGAGGTCATCGAGCCGCCGAACCTGTCCCACAGGCCGATCCGGACCCGCTGAAGCTTGCGGGCATCGACCGCAGGGCGCCGGCCGACCGACACGAATTCAAGGCCCGTCGCCTCGGCCAGCTGCCGCACTTGCCCGGCCGCGCTCTTCCCGTCCGGAACGAACAGCGTGCCGGCTGGAAACGACCTCCCGTCCGAATCCCAGGGAGATGAGAGCCAATAGATATCCTCGCCGGATCCGAGGAGCATGTTTGCCGCGCGGAATGAATCGTTCAGCTGGTGGCTGAGCATGAAGCCGGCGCCCGTCTTCCCCACGACTCGGCCGGCGGGTGGCTTTGCGAGGCCGTCGATCTTTTCAAAGGGACCGTCAATGGCTTCGAGGATCCGGTCGAACTGCACCCCCATCTGGTAAGCCAGTGTCCAGCCTGCACTGTCGTAGGTCGGTCTGGGCGGGCCGCCCGGGTACTGCCGGTCGTCAGGGTGGTCCTGCGGCTCAAACATATCGAGGACATGGGGCCGGAAGGCCTGCGCGGTTTTGACCACGTACGATCCTGCCGGGTAGTCTCTCGCTCCTGCCCGGAACGGAGAGCGCGCGCGATGGATCGTGATCCCGGTCTTGATGAGCGCGTTGACGAAGCGGGTGGCAGTGAGGAAATCGGGCTGCTCAGACGGGATGATGTACCCTCGAGGATCGCGGGATTGGGGGTCCCTGAGCATCTCATAATACTTGAGCGGCGCCGCTCCCGATCCGGGGCGCGATCCCCGCTGTCCTTCGGCGGCATCGTCGCCGGAGGAGGCACCCCGGTCGGCGGCGATCTTCTCCTGCACCGCGCCGATCATGCGCGGCACGACGGTCCAGCTGTCACGGCTCCCCCGGTCGATGGAGTTCATCCCCATTCGATAGATGTTGAAAAGCAGTTCTTCGCGATACTTTGAGGCCACATCCAGCACAGCCCGGTTCGCAGTCACCGAGTAGTCCACCGACTGGCGGAAATGCCACTTCTGCGGCGGTATCGGCATCGGCAGGTCCCCGCGCGGCAACTGGTTTCCCGGCACGAACGGGATTTCGATGGGAGTCGGGTTTCCGACGGTCTCGGTAAGAAGGCCGATCATGTTGTGGAAATAGACCGTGGTGCGCAGGCCTCCGTTGAACCATGCCGAGTAACCCGCACCGGACCGCATGGTCGCGCCCGCTTTCCCCTCCGCCACGAAGCGGTTGTGCATGGCAGCGGCCACGAGATCGATGCCCATGGGAACGAGCGGATCGAAGTGGTAGTTGAATGGATCCCGGAATGGGGGTGCGAAGAGCACCGTGCCTGCCGGCCCCGTCTGGTGATGGTTGTAGACGATCTGCGGGAACCACTCATGGTAGAAGACCCGGTTGACCGCCTCGGTTTCGGGTTGGGTCGACATGTAGAAATCGCGGTTGTTGTCGTGCCCGATGTACTTGTGGTAAAGCCGCGGCAGGTTGGCCGTCGACCTCTTCTCCGGCGGAGAGGTACGCATGTACCAGTTCGAAACGAGCTCCATCCCGTCCGGATTTGAACACGCCACGAGCAGGATTACGTCCCGGAGTTCACGCTGGGTCTCGGGATCGTCCATGCGTACCATCTGATAGACCAACTCAATGATTTGCTGCGCCCCCAACACTTCCGTCGCGTGAAGGCCGCCGTCGATCCAGACCACAGCCCGCCCTTCGCGGGCCAGTTCCCGCGCCTCCGTTTCGTTGACCACTTCGGCCAGCGCAAGCTTCCCTGCGATCCGCCTGTAGCGTGCTAGCCGCGCCCGGTTCTCCGGCGAGGTGATCACCGCCATCACCATCGTGCGGCCTTCGGCTGTTGTGCCGATTTCCTCCAGGGTTATCCGGTCCGACTGGAGAGCCAGTTTCTTCCAGTACTCGACGAGCTGGGTGTAGTT
>JAFNAH010000150.1 GCA_017860075.1 Acidobacteriota bacterium
ATCCACCATGGTGCCGTCATCGACGAACGCGCCGACGTTGATGTACATGGGCGGCATGCACGTGACGTTCCTTCCGATGTGTGCCCCGTCCCGGATGGACGACCCGCCGGGCACAATCCGGACAGCATCGTCCGAGCCGAGCCGTTTGAGAGGAAACGTGTCCTTGTCGTAAAAACGGAAATTGTCATCGATGGAGAAGTCCTTCAGGGTCCCCATCCTGAAGCCGAGGAGAATCCCCGCCTTGACCCAGGAGTTCACTTTCCAGGTGCCGTCTTCGGGGAACGCGGCGCGGATCTCCCCGGCATTCAGCGCCTGCCTGAAATTCTCCAGGAGACGGAAGTGCGCGGCTGTGTAGCCGCCCCCGGGCGGGTTCTGAAATAGCGTCAGGATTTCCGGTTCGAGCAGATGCATTTTCCCTGTCTGCGCCGAGCGCGTCACGACGCGATCAGCTCCAATCCCTTGAGAACCTCCGCGAGCTTTCCCCTGGCGCCGTCCGAGATCTTCACGAGCGGCAGCCGGTACACCTCGTGTATCTTCCCCATCATCGCGAGCGCGGCCTTTACCGGTATCGGGCTCGATTCGATGAAGTTGGCCCGCATCAGGGGGTAAAGCTTCCGGTTCCAGGCACGTGCCTCCTCCCATCGACCCTCGAGACAGGAAGACACGAAGTCCGCCATCATGCCGGGGGCCTCATTCGAAGCGACGGATATGAGTCCGCTCCCGCCCAGCGCGATGACGGGCAGCGTGAGAGCGTCGTCGCCCGAAAAAACACGGAACGTGCCGGGCGCGCGGGTGCAGATTTCGCCGATCTGCGCGATGTCCCCGCTGGCCTCTTTCACTCCGAGGATGTTCGGCAGCTCAGCCAACCGGAGGATGGTGTCCGGAAGAACATTCGATCCCGTCCTGCCGGGGACATTGTAAACGATGACAGGCAGCCGAGATGCGCCGGCGATTTCGCGGAAATGCCGGTAGATGCCTTCCTGCGTCGGTCTGTTGTAGTAAGGCGACACCGAGAGGATGGCATCCGCACCCAACTTCTCGAGCTCTGCGACCAGCCGGATGATCTTGGCTGTGTCGTTACCGCCGGCGCCGGCCACCACGGGAACTCGTGAGCCGGACACCTCCACGGTGATGCGCACCACCGCGAGGTACTCATCATGCTCGAGCGTGACGCTCTCGCCTGTCGTGCCGCAGGGGACGAGGAACTGGATACCGGCCTGTACCTGCCATTCAACCAGCGAAGCCAGCGCCTCCTCGTCAAGCCGCCCGTCAGGCCGGAACGGCGTTACCAGCGCGGTACCGCAACCCTTGAGATTCTCAATCATCTTCAGGACTCCGCAGATTCTCCCGGATCAGAAACCCATGATCTCCCGAAACACGGCACGGAAATCGTAAAAACCCTGCCGCCCCGCAATCCAGCGCGCGGCGAGGATCGCCCCTTCGGCGAGCCCCTGGCGGTTGCGCGCGCTGTGCTGCAGCGTGATTGTGTCCGCCTCGCTGTCAAATCCCAGTACGTGAATGCCCGGGATGTGGCCGGCCCGGGTCACCGCTATCCCCGGCTCCCGCCCCGGAAGATGCGGCCGGACCAGTTCCAGTAAGTTGAGAGCCGTCCCGGACGGAGCATCCTTCTTGGCGCGGTGATGCGCCTCGCTCAGGAAGGCGTCATATTGCGGGACCTTGCCGACGATCCGTGCCGCCTCGGCGGCGATCTCGAAAAACAGGTTCATGCCCACGGAGAAGTTGGATCCGTGAACAAGGCCGATGCCCGAGTCGAGAACGAGTTGACGTGCGCGGTCGAGGTGAGCGCCCCATCCCGTCGTGCCAACCACCATGTGGACGCCTGCACGCGCTCCCGCCTGGATGTTGGCCATCACAGCGTCGGGTTGCGAGAAATCGACGGCGACGTCGACGCCGGACATCGAGGACAGGGTGATACCGCTGCCCTCCCGGTTGTCTGCGAGATCAAGCCTGGGCCCGACATCCCAGCCCTCGCGTGTGGCAAGCGACTCTACCAGCTTCCCCATCTTGCCGTAGCCGATGATGGCGATTCTCATCGTCGTCATTCCTCCACTACCGCCCGCAGGAAACCGCTGCTTCGGCAGCCGCGCCGGGCCTGACGCATTCCGGGCGGCCGGGCCACGAGCTAGTCGAAAATGGACGGGTCAACCTCCTGGAAGAAAACATCGTGCAGGTAGCGGAGACACCGGCCCAACTGGTCTTCGTCGATGACAAAGGTGACGTTTATGGCCGAAGCGCCTTGCGAGATCATGAGCACGTTGACGTCGCGCACTGCGCTGGCGAGGAGGTGAAGCACCCCGGACGTGTTCCGGAGATTGTCGCCTACGCAGCAGACGATCGCTTTCCCTCCTTCGACACTGACCTCGCCGACCTTCTTCAATTCGGTGACGATATCCCACAGGCTCGAGGTGTCGTCCACGGTGAGCGAAACACTCACTTCGGAGGTGGACACGACATCGACAGGAACCCTGAAGCGGTCAAAGATCTCGAAGATGACTCTCAAGAAACCGTGGGCCATCAGCATGCGGGTCGAGGCTATGTTGACGATCGTGATCCCCTTCTTGCAGGCGATGGACTTCACAGGGTTTGCGCACGGCAGCGCTTCGGCCGTGATGAGCGTTCCCTCCAGGTCGGGTTTGAAACTGTTCAGCACATGCACCGGGATCTTCCGGCGCACGGCCGGCAGGATCGTCGCCGGGTGAAGCACCCGGGCACCGAAGTACGCCAACTCCGCTGCTTCGTCGAAGGAGATAACCCGGACGCGGCGCGCTTCCGGCACGACGCGCGGGTCGGCGGTCATGATTCCGTCCACGTCCGTCCAGATCTGGATGTCGTACGCCTCCAGGGCCGCTCCCACGATCGCAGCGGTATAATCGGATCCTCCGCGCCCGATAGTGGACGTGATTCCTTTTCGCGTCGAACCGACAAATCCCTGTATGACGGGAACCTTCCCGGCGTTTATGTCAGGGAGAATGTGTTCACGGATTGCCGAGTCGGTCAGGTCGAAAAGAGGTGCGGCCCGGGTGAAGTTGTCGTCGGTGATGATGAATTGACGAGCGTCCTTCAATTCAGCCGGGATGCCCCGGCTCGTCAGGCAATGGCAAAGGATCAGGGTTGAAAGCCTCTCACCGTAACTTGCCATCGCATCCATGCTTCGCGGCGTGAGTTCGCCGAGCGTCGCCAGCCCGCGCACGATGTTCGCCATCTCCTTGAAGTGCGAGGTGACTGTCTCGTGAACCTCGTCGCCGGGAACCGCCAGGCCGAGCTTCCGGGCTTCCGAGAGATGATGATGCTTGAGTGCGCTGAGAACTTCGAGAGCTTCCTGCCTTTTCCCGTCCGCCGCAAGGCTTGCGGCGTTGAGCAGGCCATTGGTGGTCTTCCCCATGGCTGAAGCCACGACTGCAGGCCGCTGATCGATGCGTTGCTTGACGATTGCCGCGACACGTTCCATGGCCTCGGCGTCCTGAACCGAGGTTCCTCCGAACTTGCATACAATCATTTTCTAATCCATGAGCCCCTGTGACTTCAGGAACTCGGCATTGAGAATGGAGGCACCGGCGGCACCACGGATGGTGTTGTGGCCAAGGACTGTAAACTTGAAATCCAGGACCGCGCAGGATCGGACGCGACCGACGAGTGTCGCCATGCCGTGCGCCCGATTCACGTCAAATCGCGGCTGCGGCCGGTCGTTCTCATCCATCACGATGATCGGCCGCTCCGGAGCGCTCGGAAGCTTCAGGCTCTGAGGGGGTCCGGAGAAATCGCGCAACAGGGTGACGATGTCGGCAGCAGCTACCGGGCGCGCGAGCTTCACGGACACCGACTCGGTATGGCCGTCCTCCACCGGCACGCGGTTGCACTGCGCGCTGACGGCGAAATCCGCCAGGTCGACCGATCTGCCGTTGAAGCGGCCGAGGATCTTCCTGGTTTCGATCTCCATCTTCTCTTCCTCGCCCCCTATGTGGGGAATGACGTTCCCGAGGATATCGAGTGATGCGACTCCGGGGTACCCTGCTCCCGAGATTGCCTGCATCGTGGTCACCACGACCTTCTCGACCCCAACGGCCTTGTGCAGCGGCGCCAGGGCCATCGCCAGAAACATCGTCGAGCAGTTCGAGTTTGTAACGATGCAGCCGCGCGCATTCCTGTTCTGCCGCTGGATCGGCAGAAGTCCCATGTGATCCGGGTTGACCTCCGGGATCACAAGGGGAACGTCTTCATCGAGCCTGTGGTTGCGGGAGTTGCTCAGCACCACGTAACCCGCCTGCGCAAAACTTTCCTCCACCGGGCCCGCCACGGCGGCATCGAGTCCCGAGAAGACGATGCGGCATTTCAGCCCCGGCGCACAAGGCCGTACCTCGAGCCTCCGGATGCCTTCGGGAATCGGGGTCGTCTGCTTCCACGCCGCAACATCCTGGTAAGGCTTTCCGGCGGACCTTTCCGAGGCCGCGACTTCGGTCACCTCAAACCACGGATGGTCCTCGAGAAGCTTGATGAACTTCTGTCCGACGGCGCCCGTCGCGCCCAATACACCAACAGCAATCTTCACGCTCCCGTTCCTCCCACGACTGAGTGTGTTCAAAGGCTGCCATTCTCGCATACAGCATCGGACACGACAAGATCATCATCCGTGTTCCGGGCACCCGACGGGCGACGGGAGAGGAGGGGGGTGTGCTTCGCCGAAGCGCGCCGTCCGCGCCGGCGGCACGGCCCCACACTGCGATCGAAGATGCATCAGATTTCGCAGGTGTGTCGGGCCGAGGCTCAGCCGTCTCCCGGGTCGTCATTCATCGAGGGAGAGCCAGCTGACGGCGATTCCCAGCTGTCGCAGATCCTGTCCGTCTCCGATGGATCTGGGGGAAATGGAATCAGGCAGTTCAAGGGTGAGGACGGTTCTTTCAGGATCGTTAAAGAAGTCCCTCGGGATGGTCACTTCGAGGACTTCAAAAGCCGGCTTGCTTATGACGAGTTCCGCCGCGATACGGCGATTGATGGAACATCTGATCCTTTGCCTGTCCACTTTACCGGGATTCAGGTATGCACCTGCGTAGAGTCTCAACCGGACGGGGCCTTGTGGTGACCTGGTGGGGAGAACCAATTCAGCCTTGCTTCCGTCGGTCCAGGCGATCTGATCTTCGGGCGTGCTCCAGCCTGCGGCTTTGTATGGCTGCG
>JAFNAH010000151.1 GCA_017860075.1 Acidobacteriota bacterium
ACTGCGAATAGGAAGTCATTGCGTCGCTTGGCCCTTTCGATGGAGCACGCCAGGCGGTCCAGGAACAACAGCCGGTTCGGCAGCGCCGTCAGTGCGTCGGCTACTTTTTCCGAGGTGATGTCGGAATGGAAGCCCGCCAGCTGGACCGGCTGCCCCTTTTCATCCCGCGTCACCAGGCCGCGACAGGCCATCCAGCGAAAGGTTCCATCCTTGTGACGCATCCGGTGCTGGCTTTCGAACTGGGGGGATTGCCCGGCCAGATGAGCATCGATCTCGGACTGAACGCGTTTGAGGTCTTCAGGATGGATCCTGCGGAACCACTCCTCCGGCGCGCTGCCCACCTCTTGCTGCTCGCAGCCGAGCATCGAGATCCATCTGGGAGAGAAATGGATTCGCTTGGTCGTCAGATTCCAGTCCCAGAGCCCGTCATCCTCTCCGTGTTTGGCCAGACCGTATGGATCCACTTTCGGGCGAGACCTCCAGCTCCAATCACGCCGTGCCGCAGGCAGGCGTTTTCGGTGTCCAGCCGGGGTACGGAGCCGACACCGCGCCAAATGACGCCGATCAAGTCCCCTACTTACTTTTCGGAAAGAGAGGAGCGGAGGTTAGAACGGAATGTCCATCGCAGGACCGGCTCGGGCAGAACTTCCCGGTCGTAAACCGGGGTGAGAGTATCCTGCCCGTGCCGGCGTGATTGACTGCACTTGTTGAATCCCGAGATCGCCGCGCCTGCCTGGGCCAGAGAGGGTCATATGGGGGCACGGCTGTCCCGGCTAAAAGTCACTGTCGCCATTCCCGTCCCTGGGCGCCAGGGTCGCGACTCCATGCGCGAGAACGGGGACGGTAAAACTACTGTCCGTCAGGTCGTTGAGTCTTACCTCCAGCGGTGTCCCATCCTGCTTGAAGAGGTCGACGCGTACCTCGATATCAGATGGACCGGTGTTTGCGATTACGATTTCCGTGGCCCAGCCGCCACCGACTGCAAAATGCGCGAGAACAATCGCTGTTGAATTCTCCGACGGGCCTGAAACGCTCGTGGCAGGGAGGGTGCTGAAGTTTATCCCACGAGCACGAATGCCGAGAACTGCAACGGGAACGTTACTGGTAAGATGCAGCGTCCCTGCGAAATCTCTCTGGACATCCGGCTCGCTCTCGAAAAGCTCCGTGACGTATTTAGCGACCTGCTCTCCCGGGGCCAGCACCAGGGGATCATTAGAGCTTGCGTAATCCGCAAGAAGTTTCCCATCCTCGCCGTAGAGTGCCAGGCCGATCTCCGCCGGATCCGAACCCGGATTCGCTATCGCGACGCCTACGTTTCGCGATAGACGGCCGCTCGTGTTAACGAAGAGCACTGCGTGGGTTGTCATCGCCGAGGGCAGGATACCGGCTTGCAGAGTCTGGCCGCCGTGGCGCTCGCCGAACGTTTCAAAAACCGCTATGTTCTCAGGAGTTGTGGCCGGTGTGACCACTACATAGCCGACCTGAAGCGGTGCGTTATCATTGCCGTTGTCCGGAGGCGCGGCCGAGAGCTGTGGCATCGACCATGCCGCCGCCAGCTGAACCGCAAGAGCGGAAAACAGTAGAAGCTTTGTCCTGCGTGAGTTTCCTTTATGATTCATGAGTGTCCTCCACCGAAGTAAAGCCTTTCAGTCATTCCTATCGGAACCAGGGAAGCCATTCCGGTTTGACAGCCGGGTGCTTACAAAAGGGTCCCCTGAGGATTCAAGGATATGAGGAGCAGCGTCGCTTTGGTGTGATCCCGGTCACTTCAGCCGGGGATGCGGTCGGGAGTGCAGGACTCAGAAGTCGGGGGGCCCCCGGCGGCGATCTGAAATTCGCCGCCAGGGGCGATCCGTGCCTTCGCAGGCCGGCATTGCTTATGCCAGTTTCGTCAGGTCAAGCCTGGGGTTGTACGTTTCCTTTGATTTGAGCAGCTCATCCCAGGTAAGCACCTTGCCCGAATAGGCAGCGTTGCGGCCGAGCATCGCGCTGAGGGCGGATTCGGCGCCCTGCGCGGCCTGGTTGTGGTCCGAGTCGGCCTTGTCGAGCGACCCGCTGAAGGTGCCGGAAGCCGAGAACTGCTGGCCCGCGGCCGCAGGGCCGCCCAGTCCTGCGTCCCACTTGTTCTTGCCGGCGATGCTCACCCGCCAGTCGTAGTGGCACTCGGAGCTTCCGTCGGGGCCGAACAGGCGTACGGCCGCATCGAACTCCGGCTTGTCGAATTGCGTGGAGCCGAAGCTGATCTGCACGTTCCCCGGGTAGGTGAACACGAGGTTGAAGTTGTCTTTGCAGTCGCCCGTGTCGTCACGCATCTTGCGGTCGCAGGCGCCGACGGCCTTTATCGGGTGCCCCTGCAGGAACCAGTTGCACATGTCGATCACGTGGATGTTCTGTTCCACGATGATGTCGCCGGAAAGGTCCCGATACCAGACCCAGTCGCGGAGCTTCTTCTGATCCGGAGAGGCGTTGGGCCATTCCGGCCGGTCGAGGTGGTTGCAGTAGTAGTAGGCCAGGCCGCAAGCTATCTTGCCGATGGCGCCGTCGTGGAGTCTCTTCGCCAGTTCGACCATGGGCGGGGCCATGCGGATCTGGAACCCGACGTCGAGGCTCAATTTTCCTTCCGCTTTTTTGCCGATCTCGATCACGCGCTTGGCGCCTGGCACGTCGACCGCAACCGGCTTTTCGCAGTAAGCGTGCTTTCCGGCTGCAACCACTGTCTCGAGATGCAGCGGGTGGAAGTAGGGCGGGGAGGTGATGAGGATGAAATCCACTGCCTTGGATTCCACGATCTTCTTGTATGCATCCGGGCCGAGATACAGCTCCGAGGAGTCGATGGCAGGCAGGCCCTTCTTGGCCAACAACTCGTCGAAATGCTTCTTGCCCGTGTCGAGACTGTCCTTGAAGAAGTCGGCGAGAGCCGTAACACGCGCGCCCGCGTCCTCCACAAAACCGCTTCCGACTGCCGTTCCACGTCCGCCAACTCCCAGGATTCCGAAGCGCACGGCCGAGTTCGCCTGCGTGCCGCGCACCAGTTCCGGTTTGATGATCATGAAGCCGGCGGCAGTGGCTGCTGCTGTGCCCAGAAAGTCGCGCCGGTTGATCTTGTTCGTTCTTTCACTCATGGTTTCACTCCCTCCGTCGAATGTTTCAGCGGGTGCATCCCGCCGTTGTCTGGCGAGTTCCTCTATCTCGAATGGATCATTATGCCGTTGTACCCAGCACGCGGATCGCGAGGCCGGCCGGATGTGACCCCTCGTTCTCCGTCCCTCAGGGCGGTTACTCGAATCAACTGCTCCCGACGAGGACAGCTCGCCGCTTCCAAAGCAGACTACAGCATGAGATTTATAGGCTTTTCCAGGCCGCGGCACAAGGCGAAACCTTAAGCGTCGGCGGCTCGGCGAAGGGCGAGGGTGGCGCCGGCCCTTGGGACCTTCCGGTCAGGGCGAAGTTCCCTCTGAACTTTACCCTTGTGCTCGTAGACGCAAAGCTTTATAAGCCAAGCCGACGGCTGATCGCGATGCGGCGGCGGGGCCGGCCGGATCCCGATCGTCATTTCTCGAGCCGGTTCCGGTAGCGCTTCGATGTCTCAAGGAGGTTGAAACGGCAGCCATGATATTCAAGGACAACTTGCGATGGGTACTGATTTTCTGGATGTTCCTGATGAGCTCTATTGCTTACCTGGACCGGGTCAACGTATCCATCGCCGGCGGCGTGATCCAGAAGGACTACGGGCTGACGAATATCCAGCTGGGATACGTCTTCAGTGCGTTTGTCATCGGCTATGCGCTGTTCCAGGCGCCGGGCGGACGCCTTGCGGATCGATTCGGCCCGCGGTTGATCATCATGCTCGGAGTCATCTGGTGGGGCCTGTTTACGACTCTTACCACGATGGTGCCGGTCGGGCTCGGCATGTCCATAGCACTGCTGATACTGGTGCGATTCTTACTAGGCGTCGGTGAGGCGGTCGTCTACCCCGCCTCCAACCGGCTCGTGGCCACGTGGATACCTTCGGTCGAGCGCGGCGTGGCAAACGGTTTCATCTTCGCCGGAGTGGGAGCCGGCGCGGGCATCACTCCGCCGCTGATCACGTACATACTCGTCAACTATGGCTGGCGGTGGTCGTTTTACTTCTGCGCGCTGGTTGGCCTTGCGGCCGGGGCGGCATGGTATTTCCTGGCCCGGGATAATCCGAAGGACCATCCGTGGATTACGAAGAAGGAACGGGACTATATCGAGGCCGGCCTGCCGGCGTCCGCCTCCGCCAGCGGCGGCGATGGAGCTTTGCCCTGGGGAGCGATCCTGAAGAACCGCAACATAATCTTCGTTTCGCTCAGTTACTTTGCCTACGGGTACATCGCCTACATTTTCTTCACCTGGTTTTTCCTCTATCTGAGCCGGGTCCGCGGCCTGGATTTGAAATCCAGCGCACTCTATTCGATGCTGCCCTTCATCGCGATGGCACTCTGTTCGCCGCTGGGCGGCTGGATCGCCGACATCCTGACGAAGCGCCACGGCAAGCGCGTCGGTCGTTGTGGAGTGGCTGTATTAGGGATTGGCCTGTCGGCTGTGTTTATCGCTCTGGCGACCCAGGTCGAGAGCGCGCGTCTGGCGAGCATCGTTCTCGCGGGTGGTGCCGGAGCGCTCTACCTTTCGCAGAGTGCTTTCTGGGCGGTCACGGCCGACATTGCGGGCCGCTCGGCCGGGTCGGCATCGGGATTGATGAACATGATCGGTCAGATCGGGGGCGCCACGACGGCCACGCTGACGCCGATCATCGGGGATGCGTTTGGCTGGACCGCGTCATTCCTTGTGGCATCTGGTCTGGCCGTACTCGGCTCGGTCGCCTGGCTCCTCGTCAAACCCGACGAGGTCATCGGGGTCGGACCACGGTAAATCGCTGATAAATATTAAGATAAGACTGTTTTTGATCCTCCGGAATCGGCTTGGAGCCGATTTCTTGTCTGTTTTCTGCGTTCGATTGGCTGAATCGCTGCGGGACCGAAGCCGAGTGCTGGGCGCTGAAGAGGTCGCGCCGGGAGTAGACTCGTGCTCATGCAGGGCAGATCTCTCTCAAGGCTGACACGAAGAAACGCATGTCCTCGTCAGAGCCGACCGACACACGTAACCACGTGTCCATCGGGGAAAACTTGCGGCCCACGAGTATGCCTCTCTTCCGGAACTCTTCGCGGACCGGCGTTACGTCCGTCCTGACATTCACCATGAAGAAATTCGTATCCGACGGGATGATTTCGTAGCCTAGTATTTTCAATTGTGCCGTCGTCCTTTCGCGAACCTGGCTGTTGAGCTGCTTGATCTTCGCTTGATACGCAGTGTCCTGGAGAGCCGCGACACCTCCGTACTTCACGACCGCGTTGATGCTGCCATAGATGACCCGCCTCATCTGATCTATCACCTCTCTGGGCGCGATCCCGTAACCCAACCGCATGCCGGCCAGCGCGGCGATTTTGGAGAATGTTCGTGTGACAATCACATTGCGGCCTTCGAGGACGTACTTCAGGGAGGACTCGTAGTCCGGGTTCTCGACGAAGTGGTGATAAGCCTCGTCGATCAGGACGGGGATGTCCTCCGGCACGCTGTCGAGCAGGAGCTTGATGTCGTCCTTGCGGACGACACTTCCTGTCGGATTGTTCGGATTGCAGATATAGATTAATCCCACATCCCGAGCGTTTCGCCGCGTCACGCGGACGATTTCGTTCATGTCGGCAGTATGGTCATCCCTCAAGGGGACGGTGATTGCCTCAGCCCGGCTGTTCGTGGCAAATCTGTAGACTACTTCAAATGTCGGCTCCACCCCCACTACCTTGAGATGACCCGGCAGGAAGGCGTCATCTGCTGCCTTCAGGACCTCTGCAGAGCCGGAACCGAGCAAGACTTGATCCGGAGTAACTCCGTGATGCGCGGCAATTGCTTCTGTAATTCCGCCTTCCGGATAGCCATAACGATTGGCATATTTCCACGCGCCCGTCATCGCCTTCATCACTGCTTCGGACGGACCGTATGGATTCTCGTTACTGGAGAGTTTCACCATTTTGTCATATTCGGACTGCAGGTCGGTCCGCACAGCGTCGGCGGACTTCTGAACCTGCCGGCGTTCCTGCGTGGTGGATCCGAATGGCGATAGCCTTGAGATGCCAAAAGTCGCGGCAAGTCCGCTCATGAAACACCGGCGCGTGGCGCTGCCCGATTTGTACATGACTCCTCCGTCATTGTGGGGATGCCGACGATCTTACCGGGTCGGAGATCATGCCACAACAAAATGTTGCCCATTCCGGGCATTGAACAATTTGTAGTTCATGAAAAGGAGTTGCGACCCGATGTCGGTCGTATCCTACCCAATCCGCCGACAGGCGAGTGGAGTGTGATCCATGCCTCGTGCTAACCGATGTATTTTGCCCGGAGAGATTTACCACCTCACCCACCGCTGCCATAACAAAAGGTTCCTCTTTCGCTTCGGACTCGATCGGACCGAATACTGCAAGAGGCTCAGGGCGTCGGTGCGGCTGCATCGTATTTCGCTCCTGGATTACTGCGTTACGTGCAACCACACCCACCTGCTGGTTTCATCGAATGCGCCGAGAGACCTCAGCCTCATGATGCAGCAGTTGGAGGGAGAGTTCGCGGCTTACTACAACCGGCGAAAGAACCAATCAGGGAGTTTCTGGGGTGACCGCTTCCACTGTACCATGGTGGAAGACGGAACTCACTTGTGGAATTGTCTGCGATACATTGACCTGAACATGGTGCGAGCCGGCGCCGTATCTCATCCCGGAGAATGGAGTTGGTGCGGATACCAGGAGCTAATGGGACTTCGTGAGCGATTCTGCCTCCTTGATATGGGCCGATTGCTTGAGCTGCTCGATACGCCGGATTTGGCTGCGTTCCGAGAAACTCACGCTGCCAGGATTGATTCGGCCATCCGGGAGAGGAAGCTCTCCCGCGAGTCTCATTGGACAGAGGCCGTCGCAGTCGGTAGTAAGAGTTACGTCAGGTCGGTCGCGGAGCGTCTGCGCCGACGGAAAAGGCTGCGCGTGCTTCTGGCACCGCAGGAT